>JBMFUY010000020.1:0-20944 GCA_049966275.1 bacterium | reverse complement strand
ATGTTTATATGCAATCACATTCCGTTTCTTTTTTTCTAATATTCGAAGAATACCCATATTTGACGCGGGGTTATCACTCATTACACAAACTTCCCTATTTTGCAAACGCATTTTTCGGGTTAATCTCCGATTGAAGTGCTTTTAATTCAGGAGCCACAATATCCTGTAATGCTTGTTTTACTTCTTCATATTTGTTTTAGAAAGTATATGGCTTATCAGACATTTCAGGAGGTATATAATAGTTGTATAGTGTCAAATTATGGATGAAAAAATGTTTTATACAAAGGTATTGGGACCAAACTACCATGGTATGTAAATGTAAGACTACCACGTGTAAACTGTCCAGGGCACGGAGTAAAACAAATTGCCTCAGAGGCAGGAGAGAATGGTTCTGCGATGACCTATGCATTTGATAGTTATGTAATCAGTTTAAAAAGCCTGAAGAACCAAATTATTTATTGCTTTTCTGGGTAAATTCATGAACAAGATCCACCAGAGCCCTTACGTTTGATTCTGGTGTCGTAGGTAGCACACCATGACCAAGATTAAATATATGACCATTATGCCCACGAGTCATGTTTAAAATAGCCTTTACGTGCTTTTTTATCTCTTCATAAGGGCCCAACAGTACTGCTGGATCAAGATTACCTTGAATTGCTTTATCGTATCCAATACGCTTCCATGCTTGATCAATATTTATACGCCAATCAATACCTATTACATTCCCGCCGGATCGGCTCATAAGTTCAAGCAAGCCTGCGTTATCAGTAGCAAAGTTTATAACAGGAACATGATACTTCTTTAGGCCATTGAGAATCATCCTGTTGTATGGCATTACATAATGCTCATAATCATAAGGACTCAAACAACCTGCCCAGGAATCAAACAACTGTACAACATCCGCACCAGCCTTTATCTGAGCTGATAAATAAAGCAAAACAACCTTTGAAAGCTTGTCCATCAAGCTGTTCCACAGTTCAGGGGTTTTCAGCATCATAGTCTTTGTTACAATATAGTTTGTAGAATGCCCACCTTCTATAAGGTAGCTTGCGAGTGTAAATGGTGCCCCGGAAAAACCTATAAGAGGGATATTTTCTTTTAGCTCATTTTTTACAATCTTTATAGCTTTAAGGACATAATCAAGGGATTCTTCTGGTTGGGTAATAACCAACTTTTTAATCTGGCTTGTTGTTCTTACAGGATTATGGATAACCGGTCCATCCTGTGCGGAAAAACTAAAACCGACTCCCATACCCTCAAGTGGCAAGAGTATATCCGCAAATATAATTGCTGCATCCACATCAAGCCTTTCAACAGGAAGCAATGTAACTTCAGCCGCTACATCTGGTTTCTTGCACATCTCTATAAAAGAATGAATCTGCCTTTTCCTTCTGTACGATGCCATAAACCTGCCTGCCTGACGCATAATCCAGACAGGTGTCATATCCACAGGCAATCTATTGCACGCATTCAGAAATCTCTGTTTCTTTGTTAAATTTACCCGCATAGGTAACTTTATTATCACACTGAATTTGCATTGGTAAAGTAAAATTGTTTTTTTACTCAAACTATTTTTGCATTTGATTCTACAATCAAAATGCTTGCATAATTGTAAGTATAGTATTATGATTGCAATAAAGGAGGCACAATGCAGAACAAAAAGCCATTAGAAAAGCTTATTAATACATACGATAAAAAGCCAAGAACGCCTTTGAAGATAGGTGTATGTTTGAGCGGAGGCGCAATAAGAGGGCTTGCACATGTAGGGGTTTTGCGTGTTCTTTACAATGAATTTATCCCTATCGATCTTATAGCCGGTAGTAGTGCTGGTTCTGTTGTTGCGGGCTTGTACGCGCTTTATGGGTATCACTCAAGCTGGGCAGTTTTTGAGCGAACACTTAAGCGAAATTCCATTTTTAGAATAAAGAAAAACAAAGATGATGAACTTTTTGATTCTGCATATTTCAAACGATGGCTCAAGGAGCTTTTTGGTAACGCTACATTCAATGATGTAAAAATCCCATTAGAGGTTACAGCACTTGATATAATATCCGGGAAAACAATATATTTGAGTGAAGGTTATTTAAGGGACGCAATATACGCCTCGTGTGCTGTGCCAGGTGTATGGAAACCAGCAAAGATTGGTAACATGCTATTGGTTGATGGTTCATTTGGTGATGATGTACCTGTTGAGTGGTTAAGAAGCAAAGGAGCAGATGTGATCATTGTATCAATCGTAAATTTTTATAACGAATTTCTTTATGGTACAGGTTTGTCATTATCCAGGATACTAAAGTTTATAAGTTCAAGCGGCATCCTTAATCCATTTATAATAACAGGCGGGATCGGGCTTGAATATCTAACAAGGGACATTGATAAAAAGGATTTAACGCCCTTAAAAACATTGTTAAGGGCGCTTGCCATATTTGCCAAAAATCTCAATAAACAGAAGTGGGGCTCTGATGCTGACGTTAAGATAGTACCGGACATAGGAGATTTTTATTCAAGCAATCCAGGTTATTTATCAACGAGTAAACGCTCTGAATTTATATCTGCAGGTGCTATCGCCACATGGAAAAAGATCCCGCAGTTAAAATATCTACTCGGTGAGATAAAACTGAAGAAGGAATTGTCAGAATCAGCCTCTGATAAGATAAAGAAGCGGATTAAAAGTGTTGGAAGTTCATTTTTGAAATTGGTAGGATAGCCAAAGTTAAACAACCAATTCCTGAAGTACTTACTGCGTGTTTACCTTTACCCGCAGGATTTAATAAACGTATTTGGGAGTTAACCCGAAAAATGCAATAGGAAAGTTTGCTCATTCGTTCAACCCTGCGATCCACCTAAGATACAAAGGCTTTTTGTTGTAAAGGAGGCTTAAGTCCTTTGTATGTTTATATGCAATCACATTCCGTTTCTTTTTTTCTAATATTCGAAGAATACCTATATTTGACGCGGGGTTATCACTCATTACACAAACTTTCCTATTTCGCAAATGCATTTTTCGGGTTAATGTATCAGGGACTGTATGGATTGAACTGCAAGGCTCATAATGTCAGAAGGCATTATGCCAAGCTGTACAACCCCCAAGAGTGCTATTATAATACCCGCTGATATACCCGCTGATACTGGTAAATTGATCTCCCTTTCAGGCTCTTCAAAATACATGGCATAAACAACCCTGAGATAATAATACAGGGAGATTACACTGGTAAGTATACCAAAGATTGCAAGCCCAATGTAACCAGTTTTAATGGCAGAACTGAACACATAGAATTTTGCCATAAAACCTGCTGTTGGTGGTATACCAGCTAATGACAACATGAATACAGTCATAACAAAACTTAAAACTGGGTGGGTTTTATACAGTCCGCTGAAATCAGACAATTCGCTGCCTGTACCGTCATTTTTCTCAAGATAGCTAATAACAGCAAATGAACCAGTGATTGTAAAGGTATACGAGATCAAATAAAATATCGCTGATGACATGCCATAAGGGGTCTCAGCCACAAGCCCTACAACAATATAACCAGCATGCGCTATGCTCGAATATGCAAGCATACGTTTTACATCCTTTTGCATAACAGCAATGACATTACCCATAAACATGGTAATTGCACTGAGCCACCACATTGCCTCTGCAACTGGTATATGGTAGGTATAAAGAACAACAACTATAAGCTTTATTATTGCAGCAAAGCTTGCAGCCTTTACTGCAGCAGCCATAAAGCCTGTAATTGGAGCTGGTGCACCCTGATATGCATCAGGGGTCCAGGCATGGAATGGTACAAGTGCAACTTTAAAAGAAAACCCTATAAGTATCAATGCCACGCCAGCCATCATAACTAAATTATCTGTCATATTTCCGGATGTTACTAAAACCTTTGCTATTGTGTAAAAGTTAGTAGTGCCAAGTACACTATAAACAAGCGCTATGCCATAAAGTAAAAACGCTGTGGCAAAAGCACCAAGCACAAGATATTTCATTGCTCCTTCCAAACTGATCTGCCTATCCCTTGTGAAACCTACAAGGGGATAAACAGATAAACTCATAAGTTCCAGTCCAAGTACCATTACTATAAGGTTCGTGGCAGAAACAAGAAACATCATGCCAAGTATTGAACTGAGTAACAGTAAATAGTAATGTCCGCCATCAGGATCCACTGTATCAACATACTTTATTGAAACAAGGACAGTTATAAAGCCTGCTATCATAACGGTTATAAACAACAAAAGCGAGAAATTATCCAGAACGATCATTTGATAAAATGATATAAATTTGTTGTCCCACAGATATATACTTGAACCTATACCAGCGCCGAAGCCGAGCAAAGTTATTAAACCAACAAACCATTTCCTGTTTGAGCTAAACGCATCCGCCATTGCACTTAAAAACAAGGTTATGCCAATTATAATCTCTGGAAGGATTGCATTATAATTTATATTCAATGCACTGTACATATTATTTTACCCTCTCTAATGTTTGTGGAACAATCCAATGCTGCTGGATAGATTGAGTCTGTTGAGGTTTTACATATTGAATATATGATTCACTGGCATTGTGAATGATATTGAGAAATGGTTTTGGATAAACACCAATCCACACAATCATGATCAATATCGGGATCATAACAATGATCTCCCTTGGGCTGAGATCCTTAAGATCCTCATTGGCTTTGTTTGTTATCTTACCCCAGAATACCTTTTGATAGGTTCTCAACATGTATACAGCACCGAGGATCACACCGGTACCGGCAAACACAGCATAAACGGGTTTAGCAAAAAATGACCCAATCAGTATAAGAAACTCTCCAACAAAGCCATTAAGTCCTGGCAAGCCTATAGAAGAGAGTGTTACTATCATAAATATTGTAGCGAATACAGGCATTGTTTTTGCAACACCACCGAACTCAGAAATCTCCCTTGTGTGCCTTCGTTCGTAGATCATACCAACAAGCATAAATAAAGCCCCTGTTGATAATCCATGGTTTATCATCTGAAGCACTGCACCATCAACACCCTGCATATTAAGGGCCATAAGTCCAAGTATAACAAATCCAAGATGGCTCACAGATGAATAAGCAACTAATTTCTTGATATCCGGTTGCATCATAGCAACAAGTGCACCGTATATAATGCCTATAATTGCAAGTACCGCGATGTACGGGAGGAATGCCGTGGCTGCTGCAGGAAATAATGGCATAGCCAATCTCATATATCCATATGTGCCCATTTTTAGCAGGACTCCAGCAAGGATCACACTACCTCCTGTTGGCGCTTCAACGTGTGCATCAGGCAGCCATGTGTGGAATGGGAATATAGGCACCTTTATAGCAAAAGACAAAGCAAATGCAGCAAACAACCATATCTGGGTACTTAAAGGTAAAGAAAGGTTATAAAGTTTCAACAGATCAAATGTATAGGTGCCTGTTTGTGCACCATATTCAAAATAAAGATAAATGATAGCCACAAGCATAAGTAAGCTACCAAACATTGTATAGATAAAGAACTTTACAGCAGCGTATATCCTGCGTGGTCCTCCCCATACACCTATGATCACATACATAGGTATAAGCATTGCTTCCCAGAACACGTAAAAGAGAATAAGATCAAGGGAGGCAAATACACCTATCATGCCTGTTTCAAGCACAAGGAACCAGAGATAGTATTCTTTTTCACGTTTTTTGATATACGTCCATGAACCAAGCAAAACAAGAGGGGTCAGAAATGTTGTTAAAAGTATTAGTAATAAACTCAAACCATCTATACCTAATTGATAACTGATGTTGTATGCCGGGATCCATGAATACTTTTCAGTAAATTGCATACCTGTGGAGGAAGTGTCAAACTTCACAACAAGGTATAATGAGATTATAAATTCTATCAGTGATACTATAAGGGTAAACCACTTTATCGCGGATTTGCTCTGTTTATTTATAAATAAACCTATCAACGCTCCTGCAAGTGGTAAAAATATTACAATGGACAGTATATTTTCTTTAAAACTCATATCATCCTACCTCAACACAAAGTACGCTAATACAGACAGAACTCCCATTAAAAACAACATAATATAGACCTGTGGATCACCAGTTTGTATCTTTCTGAGCTTTGTAGAAGCCCATCTGGTTATATATGCAGAACCATTCACTGCTCCATCAACGATCCACACATCAAAAAATCTCCAGAGAACAAATTCAGACAACCACATGAGAGGTTTAATGATGATTGTATTGTAAATCTCATCAACATAGTATTTATTCAAAAGCAATTCGTATAAACCTGGCACTGTTTCTGCTGTTTGTTTTGCAATTTGCATCTTTGATCTTATGTAAACATACCATGCACCAAATAACCCCAGTAATGCCATGATGATAGAGCCAATCATAAGCCATGATTCAGTGGAAACAGGCATTTCGTGTTCAGTTGCAGTATGGAAAACAGGAGCAAGGAAATTTGCAAAGATGTCAGAATTGTGCCATCCAACCATATTGCCGAGTAACTGCGGTACTCCAACATAACCACCAATTACAGAAAGCACTGCAAGTATAACAAGGGGTATGGTCATAACCTTTGGTGATTCATGTATATGTTCTGCTGTATGTTTATCAACACGGCTTTCGCCATAAAATGTCATATATATGAGCCTGAAGATATAGAACGCTGTTAACAGGGCAGTTATAAAACCAAGTAACCATATCACCTTATGCCCGGAGGCATAAGCAGAAGCTAATATACTGTCCTTACTGAAAAATCCTGACAAACCTGGTATACCGGATATGGCAAGTGCAGCAGTAAGAAAAACTGCATGCGTTACCGGAATCTTATCCTTTAATCCTCCCATCTTCCTCATATCCTGTTCTCCGGAAAGAGCATGGATCACACTACCAGCAGCAAGAAACAGCAAAGCCTTAAAAAAGGCATGGGTCATAAGATGGAAGATACCAGCACTGAAAGCACCAACCCCAACACCTACAAACATATAACCAAGTTGACTGATGGTTGAGTATGCAAGTACCCTTTTAATATCGTTCTGAACAAGCCCTATGGTTGCAGCATACAGGGCTGTCAGTCCACCCACAATCGCAACAACCTCAAGTGCAGCTGGTGCAAGCACATACAAGAAGTTCATTCTGGCGATCATATACACACCTGCAGTAACCATTGTTGCTGCGTGAATAAGGGCGCTCACAGGTGTAGGTCCTTCCATTGCATCAGGCAACCACACATACAAAGGAAGTTGTGCTGATTTACCTGTGGCTCCAACAAAGAGCAGTATTCCAACTATTGTTAATATCTGTGGTGAAATCAAGGATATGTGTGCAGCCATCATATTGAAATCAAGTGTAAGTATACCCTTTGATGCAAAGGCTGATGCTAACAAAAACAAACCTAACAGAAAGCCATAATCTCCTACCCTGTTGGTTATAAATGCCTTCTTGCCTGCGTTTGCAGCTGAATCCTTTTCATACCAGAAACCTATTAAAAGATAAGAACACAACCCAACACCTTCCCATCCTACAAACATAAGTACTATGTTTGATGAAAGAACAAGCAACAGCATGGAGAACATGAATAGGTTAAGATAGGCGAAGAACCTCGCATACCCTCTATCACCATGCATATAACCAATAGAATAAATATGGATCAAGAACCCCACACCGGTAACAACAAGCAACATTACTGCTGTAAGTGGATCTACCATAAGCTTAAAGTCTATATTAAGGTTGCCTGCATTGATCCATGTATAAACAGTGTCTGTTATCAATCTTGCATCGGGTGGCAATGATAAAAGCTGTATAAAAACATACACTGCAATTGATAGACTGAATAGTACTGTAATATTGGCAATCCAGCCAACAGCCTTATTCCCAAGCCTGGTACCAATTAAACCATTCACCAAAAAGCCAAGCAAAGGGAATATTAAAATATACCTTAAAATATTCATTTCCATCTTTTCACCATTTAAGCTTCTTCAGATCATCTATTTTTATAGGACCAAATGTTTTAAAGATCTTTGCCACAAGTGCCAGTGCTATTGCTGTTTCAGCCGCTGCAATGGTTATAACCATTATAACAAATATCTGGCCATCCAGCGTATGCAGGTATTTTGATGCAGATATAAACAATACGTTTACAGCATTAAGCATAAGCTCAAGGGATATAAGTACAACAATAATATTACGACGCATTGCAACACCGATCATGCCTATTGCAAACAATACAAAACTAAGTACAACAAGTAATTGATAACTCATATCTTGTTCCTCTTTTTAATGAAGGTTAATGCTCCGAACACACCAACAAGAAGGATAAAAGACGCGAGCTCAAAAGGCAACAGATAATTTCGCAAAAGATTGAATCCTATATTTTCCGCAGAACCAAATCCGACAATTGTGTATCCCTCCGGGAGCTTCAACACGCCCCTTGCCATGTAAAAAGATATGAGCAATATAACCATTATCAATAAATACGAGACTATTGTTGATGGCTTATACCTGATCCCTGCACTTGATATCCTGTTAAGATCAAACATCATAATAACAAACAAAAACATCACAAGCATAGCGCCCACATATATAATTACCTGAACCGCGGCAAGAAATGGTGCACCAAGCAACACAAACATAAACGCCGTAAGGAAGAATGAAAGTCCCATTGATATGGCACTGTAAACAGGGTTCTTTGCCATGATGGCAAAGATATATGTTCCAATCAATAAAATTGCAGTTATGTAAAACAATACATTGCTTATCATTTTACCACTACCATCAAATCTTTCTTCTGTATAACAAGGTCAGGCCTCTGTTTCGCTACAAGGCTATAGAATGATGTCATGGTTAAGGCATTCTTCGGGCATGCTTCAACACAGAAACCACAGTATGCACATCTTGTAAGATCTATCTCAAATACCTTTGGACTTCTTTCCTTACGTGGATCAGGGGATTCCTCTGGTTCTATGTATATTGCAAAAAATGGGCATACTGTTTCACACATTTTACATGCAACGCATCTTCCAAGATCACCATCAACAAGTAACGCATGTCTGCCCCTATAATTCATCTTTACTTCTATTCTTTCTTCAAACTTCTGTGCATCCTTGTCCATTACCTTTATAACCTGTTGCGTATTACCTGTGATGTTTAACTTTTCCTCTGGATAGTTTATGGCAAATTTCCGTCTTATAAAGAAATGCTTAATGGTAACTGCTAAACCTCGCAGTATCTCTATAAGATAGATTGCTTCTTTAAAACCATATTTCTTTTGTTTATCTGCCATAACTAAATAACCTTTAGCATAATAAGTACACCTGTTATAACGATGTTGAGTAAACCAAGAGGTATAAGCACCTTCCATCCAAGATTTGTAAGCTGATCAAATCTAAATCTTGGTAATGTCCATCTAACCCACAGGAAGAAGAATAGGAAAAATCCAACCTTTATAATAAATGAAAGCACTTCCAAGATAGCAACGAGCCATTGTGACATATGCAGTATGCCAAGCTTTGGCACAACAAATCCTACATTGTGAAGGTATGGCACCTGCCAGCCCCCAAAATATAAGGTTGCAAGTAAAGCTGATGCTGTGATCATATTGGCATATTCTCCCATAAAGAAGAACGCGAACTTCATGCTTGAGTATTCTGTATGGTATCCTCCAACAAGTTCTGCTTCTGCTTCCGGGAGATCAAATGGTACCCTGTTTGTCTCAGCAAACACGCTAACTATAAATATTAGAAAACCAAGCGGTTGAACAAGTATGCCCCATTTAGGTATCGCATTGAACCACAGGCTTCCCTGATACTGAGCAATATCATTCAATTTTAACGAACCATATACCATTAGAATGCCGATAACAGAAAGTCCCATTGCGATTTCATAACTGATGAACTGTGAAGCTGATCGCAAACCACCAAGCAAGGAATATTTGTTGTTTGATGCCCAGCCACCTATAATGATCCCGAAGATCCCCATGGATGCAATAGCAAATACATACAGTATACCAACATTAAGGTCTGCTATCTGGAGATTTATTACCCTACCCCCTGGTAAATATAACTGATGACCAAATGGAACCACTGCAAAGGTCAGCATTGCAGGTATAATGGTGATGAGTGGTGCTATAACAAAAAGAACCTTGTTCGTTTCAAGTGGTATCACATCTTCTTTCATAAGGAATTTAATACCATCTGCTACAGGCTGTAAAAGTCCCCATGGTCCCACCCTGTTCGGACCCAATCTGTCCTGCATAAAGGCACTTATCCTTCTTTCACCAAGTGTGAGTAACGCAACAGTTGTAAGGATAATCGCGAATACCACAACGCTAATAACAGCGTATATTATGACTGTTACATAATCTACCATAGCCTTCCTGCTGCCTTTCTTAAATTGACATCGCGTGTAAGTGCATCAATATCCACTTTTAACGTTCCCACTTCTTTACCAATACTGGTAAGTATTCTATCAAAACCACCCAATTTGTTACCTGTTATTCTATATACAATATCTGTTAATACATCCAGATCATTTCTTGCATTGCCTTTTGGATCCACAGCCTTTCTTATCCTCTGGACGTTTCCATCAAAGTTTGTGTATGTTCCATCCTTTTGAGCATAGTTTAAACCAGGAATAACAATATGCGCCTTTTCTGAAAGGTTTGATACCTTGAAATCCTGAACCACAATAAAGTTTACATCCCTGATCTTTTCTGTATAAGCATCCATTTGATTAAATGTTGGACCAAGCACATACACCACTGAAGGCTTTAAACCTATAACCTGATCCACAGGTGCGATCTTTACACCCATTGCACCTGCTATCAGCTCAATACCCTTCATGTTTGGTGCCTGTATGCCTTTTCGTAACTTCAACCTGCCTTTTTCATTGTACTCCTTGGCCTCAGGAAACATTATAACACCCACAGTATCATTACCAGCAATACGTTTTATGATGTGTAAGAATACATACACCTCTTCATTTGTAGCAAATGGAGATATTATTCCAGCTATTTTTTGACCCGCCTCTTTTATCCTCTGAGCAACAAGATCAATGATCCCGTCCCATGTGTTGGTTCCTGATTCGAATCTATTAACAAGCTCAGTATTTGCACCATTCTCAATGAGTTTTCTATAACCAAATCTTCCATCATCGCATATAAAAGAACTTCTCAATATAGCATCTATAAACACCTTCGGATACAGTGCTGTAATATTTCTGTTTGGATGTTCATGTATACTTGTAAGGTTCTTATTACGTGCCCTGACCCTGAAAACTGTATACTTTTTCGCATCCACATATATGGTACAACCAGCCTCACATAAAGGACATATAGTTTCTGTTACCCTTAAATTGTAAACCCTTTCTTTGAATCTAAAGTCCTTTGTTGTGAGTGCACCAACAGGGCAGATATCAGCAATATTTCCAACATAACCATAGCTCAACGTCTTTCCAGGAAATGTTGTTATCTCTGAGTGAGAACCTCTTTGCATAACAGCGAGCTCCTCTGTTCCAACAATGTCTCTATAATACCTCACACATCTTTCACACATTATGCATCTTTCTGGATCGTAAGCTATCAGTTCGCTTAGCTGTATATGCTCTCTTAATTGCTTTGGTTCTCTAAATGCACTTCTATCAGGTCCGTATTTATGGGTGTATTCCTGAAGAACACATTCACCTGCCTGGTCACAATCAGGACAATCAAGTGGATGGTTGGTAAGAATAAATTCAAGTATTGCACTTCTTGCCTGTTTAACCCTGTCTGTTGTTGTTCTAACAACCATACCTTCTGTAACTAAAGTTGTACAGGCTGTTTGTAACTTTGGCATTTTTTCTATTTCAACAAGGCACATTCTGCATAGTCCACCGCTCTTAAATGCCTCATGATAACAGAAGTGCGGTATCTCAATACCATTTGCACGTGCTGCCTCCAGCACCGTAGTCCCCTGTTCAACTGTTATTTTTTTCCCATCTATTTCAAACGTAGGCATCTGTTGTTCCTTGAATTCATTTTTTCTTAAGTGGACATGCACCTGACCTTATGTGCATGTTAAATTCTTCTTTAAACTTCTTTAAAAATCCCAGCATCATCATTGCAGCTGCATCACCAAGTGGACACAGGGTATTGCCCATTATATTCTTTGAAACCCTTTCCAGTAGTTCAACATCCCCATCCACGCCCCTTCCATGTTCAATCCTATCAAGGATCTTTGTCATCCAGATTGTGCCTTCCCTGCACGGTGTACATTGTCCGCATGACTCATGTGCATAAAATTGAGAAAGCCTCAATGATTCTTCAACCATGCATGTATCCTCATCCATCACGATCACAGCAGCAGAACCAAGCATTGAACCTGCTTTTGCGAGCGAATCAAAATCCATGCTTACATTGATCTCCTCAGGCAACAGAACGGGGGTCGAGGAACCACCGGGTATTACCCCTTTTAGCTTCTTATTATTCTTGATACCACCCGCGTAATTATAGATAAGGTCCTTTAATGTAGTACCCATAGGTAATTCATAAACACCGGGCTTATTCACATGGCCACTTATAGCATACAATTTTGTACCGGTATTTTTGGGTGGTACACCTATAGATGCATACCATTCCCCCCCATTCCTTATAATGGATGGTACTGATGACAAAGTTTCTACATTATTAACAACCGTGGGTTTACTGAACACACCAACAACAGCAGGGAAAGGAGGCCTTACCCTTGGATTACCACGTTCACCTTCAATTGATTCTATCAGGGCTGTTTCTTCACCGCATATATAAGCACCTGCACCACGATGGACTATAATATCAACCTTCTTATCTGTTCCAAATATTTTCTCTCCGAGAAAACCTCGCTCCTTTGCCTGAGCAATCGCCGACTGAAGTATGTTTGCTGCTTTTACAAACTCGCCTCGTATATATATGAAAGAAAGTTCTGCACCAATAGCATAACTCGCTATGATCATACCCTCTATGAGCAGGTGTGGATTTTTTTCAAGGATCTCTCTGTCTTTGAATGTTCCTGGCTCACCTTCATCCGCATTACAACACAGGTATCTCGGCCCTTTAAAATCCTTTGGAACAAAATCCCATTTCATGCCTGCCGGGAATCCTGCGCCCCCTCTTCCTCTTAAACCTGATTTTTTAACCTCATCTATGACCTGTGCTGGTGTCATAGAAGTGATAGCTTTCTTTGCAGCCTCATAGCCTCCAACTGCAAGATAATTATCTATACTGGTAAGTTTATCACCTTCTACATTTTTTAACAGTATCTGCTCCATCACTTCTTCCTCAAATCCTCTATGATCTCTTTTATCTTCTGTTCATTGCACTGCTCATAGTAATCATCGTTTATCTGTACAACAGGACCAAAACCACAGGCTCCTAAACATTCCACTGTGGATAATGTAAACATATTATCCTTTGTTGTTTCTCCCTCTTTTATACCCAAAACAGACTTTATTGTTTCAAGTACATTTGCAGAACCTTTAAGATGACATGATATATTTGTGCACACCTGTATGTGATACTTACCTACAGGCTTTTTGTTGTACATGGTGTAAAACGTTGCAACACCATAGACCCTTGCAGGTGGAACATCCAGTACGTTTGCTACATACTCCATCACCTCTGGAGAAATATACCCAAATTCCTTTTGTGCTATATGCAACACTGGCAACAAACAGGCATCCTTTGTAGGATAAACTTTCTTTAAATCTTCAATCTTTTCTAATGCGGATTGAGAAAATTGGATCATCTGTCAAGCTCTCCTGCAACAATGTTAAGACTGCCAAGTATCGCAATAGCATCTGATATTAGATGCCCTTTTATCATCTCTGGAAATGCCTGGAATATAGCAAAACATGGCGGTCTGACCTTCAACCTGTAAGGATACTGCTGACCATCGCTAACAATGTAAAACCCGAGTTCTCCATTAGCAACCTCTGTTCCAAAATACACATAGCCTGGCTTTGCCTTTATGCCGTACATTATAAGCATAAAATGATGTATCAATCCTTCCATGGTATTATAAACCTCTTCCTTTGGAGGAAGCGTTATATGTGGGTCTTCTACGTTTACAGGACCATCCGGGAGCCTATCAATTGCCTGTTGTATGATCCTTAAACTCTGCCTCATCTCTTCCATTCTTACCAGATACCTGTCGTACGTATCTCCATTTTCACCGGTTGGTATATCGAATTCAAAATCTTCATAGCTTGAATAGGGCTGTGCCTTTCTTAAATCCCACGCAAACCCTGTGGCTCTAAGTACAGGACCTGTAAACCCGTACTCAAGTGCCCTTTCCTGTGTTATTGCTCCAACGTTTATTGTCCTATCCATAAAGATACGATTTTTTGTTAAGAGCCTGTCTACATCATTTATGGAATTGGGTATCTCTTTTAAAAGAAATCTCACCATATCCTTAAAGTCATTCGGCACATCCCTTGCAATGCCACCGATCCTTGTGAAGGCTGTTGTTAACCTTGCACCAACTACCTTCTCAATGAGATCATATATACGTTCCCTTTCTTTAAAGAAGTAGAAATAGTTTGTTAAAGCACCTATATCCACCACATTGGTTCCTATTGCGACAAGATGATCCGCTATCCTTGAAAACTCATTCATTATAACCCTGATGTACTGTGCCCTTTTAGGAGCTTCTATACCAAGCAACTTCTCTACTGCCAGTGCATAAGCAATATTATTCATTATAGGCGAAACATAGTTCATCCTGTCTGTAAGCGGTATAAAACCATTGTAGGTTCTATGTTCTGCCATCTTTTCTATACCACGGTGTAAATACCCGATTTCCAGTGTTGCATTCTCAATGATCTCCCCATCAAGTTCAAGTATAATACGCAATGTTCCATGTGTTGCATTGTGGGATGGACCAAGGTTAAGAATCATTGTATCTTTTCTTTTTTTCTCAAAGGTAAACATCAGTACTCCCTTGTCCTTCTTTTATCCCATGGAGCATACCTCTGTTCTGGCGGTGTTGTGCCCCTAACAGGAAAATCTTTGCGTAATGGGTGTCCTTCAAAATCCTCTGACATCAATATCCTCTTCAGATCAGGATGTCCTTTTACCTTTATACCAAACATGTCATATAACTCTCTCTCAAACCAGTTTGCCCCACACCATACATTAACAAGGCTTGGCACTGCTTCAAATTCGTCAACATCGGTCTCCACGATCAATCTTTGATTTTTTATGGTTGACAGCAATATGTATGCTACCATAAACCTTGGCTTTTGATTTAGAAAATCAACCCCTGCTATATCAAGCAGTTGATTAAACTTAAATGGTTCTTCATTTTTAAGAACACTCATAACCTCAACAAGGTCCTTTGGTGCAACCTTTATGGACCTTGGCCTGAATGCCTCATTGGTTGAGATTATTTTCTCACCAAACCTATTTTTTATGTTTTCTATCAATTCTGACATATTACTTTACAGACATCGCCTTTCTTGGTCTTCTAACAGATTCCTGTTTAATCATTTCCTGTAATTGCATTATAGCATCTATCAAAGCCTCTGGTCTTGGAGGACAACCTGTAACATAGACATCAACAGGTATAATGGTGTCTATACCCTGTAATGTTGAATATGTATCAAAGATACCACCTGATGTCGCGCAGGACCCCATTGAAATAACCCATTTGGGCTCTGCCATCTGGTCATAGATCTTTTTCAGAACAGGTGCCATTTTATTTGATATTGTACCTGCAACGATAAGGAGATCAGACTGCCTTGGAGAAAACCTCATTGCTTCTGCGCCGAACCTTGCAAGGTCAAATCGCGTTCCAACAGCTGCCATAAACTCTATAGCACAGCATGCTGTTCCAAAAGGCATGGGCCATAGAGAATTTTTCCTTGACCAATTTATAATTGCATCAAGCTGTGTGGTAAATATACTATCTCCTAATTTTTCTTCTATTCCCATTCAAACGCACCTTTCTTCCATGCATAAACAAAACCTATAAGAACAATAAATATGAATATGCCCATCTCATACATACCGAATGGGCCAAGAGCCCTTGCTATAATAGCCCATGGGTACATAAATACTACTTCAACATCAAACACAAGAAACATAAGTGCAATAACATAATACTTTATAGGAAAGCTAAATCTTGCATTACCCACTGGCTCAACACCGCATTCGTACGGTGATAATTTCTCCTGTGTTTTTATCTTTGGTCCAACCAATGCGGATAGTAAAATTGTCAAACCAGCAAACCCAACGACAATTACTGTATATATTGCTATATTTATAAAGCTATAGTTTTGCATACAGTTTAACCTTGTTATTTAGTTAAATGTACTTTGTCAAGAAAAATTGATATTATTGTCATTCGCTCTTAAGAGCATCTTTTATTTGTTAACCCAAAAATGTAATAATATGGTAGGAGCTTAAAATTTTAAGCCCCTACGGTCTCGTTCTGGGTACCCATGCAGAGCATGGGTCGTGCGATCCACCTAAGATATATAAAGACTTTTGGTTGTAAAGGAGGTTTAAGCATTTTTCCGGTTAAAACAGGAATGGGCTTTCGGATATTCCCTTGCTTTTCGATTTTTGTAATATTAAGTTAATTTGAATGAAAAATTGTAAAACACCGTATATTACTTATATTGCTATATTAATATTCATCTTTACCGCAAGTAAATTAACTATTTTAAATTCTTATCTTGACATTTTAGTTGCAGTTTTATTCCTGTATACCCCAATACTGTTTTTATTCATAAAAAAAAGGCATCCATCTTACTATGGCATTGGGAAAAATAGAGCAATAAAGTCCATACTCAGGGCATTGCTGGTTGCAATTATTATCTTTCCTTTATACATTGCTGCCTTTTATCTTTATAATAGATATGTATTGGGTTTGAATATGGATTTTCAGGGAACAAAACTGGTTCATCAACCTGGACTTTTGTTATTTGTATTGAACAATCTTTTAATGGTGGCAATACCAGAGGAGGTTTTTTACAGAGGATATATACAGTCAGAGCTAAAACAGTGCGACAGAAAAAAAATCATGCTTCTTGGTACAGAGATAGGATATTCTTTTTTATCTGTTAATATAATGTTTGCTATTGGACATATCATACTGATCCCCAATATAACAAGATTATCTGTGTTTTTCCCAGGGCTTGTCTTCAGCTGGCTTAGAGAAAAAGATGATAACATAGCTGGTGCTATAATATTCCACTGGCTAAGCAACGTACTTTCTTTTGCACTGTTTACCCTGTTATTATAGAAAGGAGGAACAATGAGATTTAAAAATTTACCAAAAACACTTATTTTAAAAACACAGAAGGCAAAAGCACAAAACAGGTATAAGTTAGAAAAAGCAAAGCAAAAAACAAAAAACATAACAAAAGGTAAGGCTTCTAATTCATAAAAATTTAGGCTCTTCAGGCTTTTAATGGGTACCCCCTACATATAGTAGTGGCGCATCAGACTTTTTGTGTGCTCTCCCCTCTTAGAAGGATGTCTGACAATACACAAAATTATCTCTCCCCCTCGATGGGGGAGAAAGAGAGAGGGTGAGAGTTATTGATGTATAACGAATTTCTCACCCTCCCTTTGTCCCTCCCATCAGCCCGAAAAATGCATTTGCAAAATAGGGAAGTTTGTGTAATGAGTGATGGGGTACCCCGAACGAATGAGCAAACTTCCCTATTGCATTTTTTGGGTTAAGAAGTCGGATGCGCAAAAATTTATTGTTTGTCAATCTTGACGTAAAGATCAAAAGGATGTTAATATTTTGCAAACAGGAGAAAAATGAACAGATGTAAATGTTGTTTCAATATGCATAATCTTTTGTATATAATATCGATTTTTATTGTTATAAATTGGTCTTCAGGATGCGGAAGTAAAACCAATGAACTAAGTTTTAAACCCATGGAACCTGAACTGGTGTTAGATAGTTCAAACTACACACTTACAATCAATCGTTCTCCTTACAGTTTCACAGTAACATCGTCCTTGAACGGGAATCCTGTGCTTGCGTCTACACCATGCACTTCAGCATCAACAGTAAGTGCAACTGGAAGTTATTTATTGAATGGAGTATATGCCTGCACGTTCTCTGCTACAGGTTATAACCTTACACCTGATGGTGCCAATATTTATCTTCACAGTGATCAGGCAGGCTGGATCACGTATAATTTTGTACTTTCAAATAACATGATCAAGGTTTCTATCACTGCCCAGAACAGTAATGTTAAAAACATTGGTGATGCCTTTTCTGTGTCTGCCTCCGGGCACTGGTATGGACAGGGTGAACTTGGAAATTATCTAAACCCGGTAGATGGAACACTACAACAGGGCGAGCAATGGTTTCCACTTGAAACAGGTAATTTTACAAGATGCCCACTTGAAACTGCGGATGAAAACAACATTACAACTCCATTGTGGTTAACATCAAGCGGCGCTGGTTTGTTCGTTGATAGCTATGGACCAATGTGCATGAGTATGAATAGCAGTATATTCGCATTAACAAGCAACTCAAATCGGTTTTCATACTATATCCTTGTTGATAAGGATCTGCCCTCCACATATAAGAATTGGGTATCCACAAACTTTACCTATAAAAAAGCATGGCAAGCAATAAGCCTGCCTGCCCCAGCCATGTTTGATGGCCCTATATGGTCAACATGGGCTGAATATCTCTACGGGGTAAGTCAGGTAAATGCTTTAGCCATGGCACAGAGTATAACAACACTTAACCTTCCTCATTCCATACTTGAGATTGATGATAAGTGGCAGACTAAGTGGGGTGATACGAGTTTTGATCCCAATAAATTCCCTGATCCAAAAGCAATGGTTGATCAATTACACAACATGGGGTTTAAGGTCTCCCTATGGGTGCCTCCATTCGTTAATAATGATTCTTCAAATTTTAATTCCTCAACAGAAAGGTACTTTATTCAATCAAAGAACGGTGGTGTCTCACTTGTAGCATGGTGGGATACATTTGGTACAAAGAAAGCAGGGCTTATCAATTTTGCGGATCTTGATGCAATGGATTGGTGGGCTGGGTTACTCAACAATATCGTATCAAATTACGGCATAGATGGTTTTAAGTTTGATGCAGGTGAGGCAAACTGGTTTCCTTCTGATGGGGTTACAACAGGCTATCTATCTCCAAACCAGTATTCTGATTTTTATATAACAATAAATAAACACGTACCTGCAATGGAATTTAGAGCTGGTTGGTTTGCTCAAAATGATGGTCAAATTATGCGCGAGTATGACAAGGATTCTATCTGGGGCAATAATAACGGACTGGCTTCTGTTCTGCCACAGATGTTTTCATTGGAGATGATTGGTTACCCATTCATACTACCAGATATGATAGGCGGGAATGGATACACAGGCTGGCCAGGTTCAGAACTTTATATAAGATGGGTTGAGATGAATGCATTTATGCCACTTATGCAGTTCTCAATGGCTCCATGGGATCCCAGAATAACCGGGCTACCAACACAAACCACAATAGATATTACGAAGCTATACGCAGGCATTCACCAGTCTCTCTCAACATACATGATAAACCTCGCACAAAATTCTGCAAAAACAGGCATGCCTATGGTCAAACCGCTATTTTTTGATTATCCTACGGACAAAAACACCTATACAATAAACGATGAATTTTTGCTTGGTGATAACTATCTTGTATGTCCTGTAATAACTGAGGGTGCAACCTCAAGAGATGTCTATCTCCCTGCAGGAACATGGAGAGATTATTTTACAGGTGGTACATTTACAGGACCGGATATCTTGAGTAACTATCCTGCACCCATTGACATCATACCAGTATTTGTAAAGCAGTAGATCTGTTTGTCAATTAAAAGGAACATAAGGAGGTAGTACTATAAAAGGTGATGTAGTTGATTGGATTATGGAGAGCAGAGAAAAAAGAGACAAGATTTATGGTAGATAAAGCAGTAATTGATACCAGCGTGACATTGAAATGGCAGTTTAAAGATGAACTTGAAACAGAACAGGCTATTCATATTTTAGAGGATCTTATAGGTGGTAAAATAGAACTTATTTCGCCAGCCTTCTTTGTTTATGAAATAGTGAATGTTATTTATATTGCGGTTATTAAAAATTGGATACCAAAAATGAACAACATTATTTTTCTTATCATAAACAGTGCGAGGTACGATAGTTTTATAAACCCCGTTAGAAAGGGCATGGCTTTAGACCGCGCACTTTATATGAAGAATTTAAATTGTTATATTATCGCGGACGTAAAGGTGAGGCTTTCTAACGGGGTAAAGGCTAAAATCCAGAATATTGGTAAACTTGGCGTTATAGAGAAACGCTACAGCTATGCAAGCTTGCCATCCCCTTCGCATTATGTATACCTAATAGGCATTATGCTATTTGCGGAAAGAACTTATAAATGAATGCGTTTACCGTGTGGTTTACAGGTTTGCCGTGCTCAGGCAAAACTACGCTTGCGATATTGTTGTACAATCATTTCTTACAACAAGGCATGTTAAATGTAGAATTGCTGGATGGAGATGTCGTAAGACAATACCTTACCAGAGGGCTGAGGTACTTCAAATAGCAGAATGAGAATAAATAAAACATGAGTGATTTTAATTTAGAATATTTAAGTTGGTTAGTATCAAGAAAACCTAAAAGGGTTGTTGAACCTATTGCGTGGGTACAACATATCCCTTTTGCTTTTTTGACTATTAACATGTTAAAACCAAAACTTTTTGTCGAGCTTGGTGTTCATACTGGGAATTCTTTTTCTGCATTTTGTCAAGCTATAAAAGAATTAAATATTAAATGTAGTGCATACGGCATTGATACATTCAAAGGAGACAAACATGCAGGTTTTTATGGAGATGAAATTTTTCAAGACATCAACAATTATATAAATAAAGAATATGGTGATTTTGCCCAATTAATGAAGATGTCCTTT
>JBMFUY010000019.1:0-22562 GCA_049966275.1 bacterium | reverse complement strand
AAAAAGTCTTTGTATCTTAGGTGGATCGCAGGGTTGAACGAATGAGCAAACTTTCCTATTGCATTTTTCGGGTTAATGATATTACTCATGGGTTAAAAATGGTCCTTGACTCTACATGAGCTATTATGTCCTTCGGGTAAAACCACTGCGGATGCACCTGATTGTTGATCCATAGATTTACCTGATCCCCATAATGTTTAGGTGGATTGCTTGGGTCTGGTCCTAATTCTGATTCTCCGCCAGGTAAAACATTGTATCCAATGATATTGCCGGGTCGCATTTCAACAGAGAATCTTATAGCAGGGCCTGAACCATATGTATAATTTGTATAGAATGGATTTGCTCCATTACCCATCTCAAATCCGAATGTTCCGGGGTCCACAGAGAACATACTCCCTGGTCTTGGATAGCCTGTTCCATTATCAGGCAGGTTGAAGTTTGGAAATAGGTTGCTTCCAGCAGCAAGATTAAGCAGATCAGTGAATGTAAGTGTATGTAGCTTGCCCCATTGCCACTTTGTCATATCTGCAGTTCCAAAACTTGTTGGCGTGCCATTAGCATTATGACTTGGTGCTGAAAGGTCAGATATGCCTTCTGAAAGGCTCTGGATCATAATCTGATCAACGCTCCTCTGGGTAAAGGTATACCCTGATGTTGTTGGAACAAGCGCATCAAGAAGCGTGCTCTGACCTTCTGAAGGTGAATATGTTGCACATTGTGTTGGGTGCTCCAAAACAGTTAATAAGGTATTGATGACAATATCATCGTTGATTGCTCTTTTTTTACCAATTGCCTGAAGTTTATCGTAGAAGATGTTATAAAATAGTCTCTGCACAAATGCTTCGAATATGGATGTTGCAATACTGTTATTGATATCTTCAGTTGTGGCTGAAGGAGATAAGCCGGTAGGTGTATCATACGGATGTGTGTTGCTGCTGCTTGACCATGCATTCAGATACCCCATTGCAGTTGCTGTTGGTGAGTTTGCAGGTATTGAACTCTGAAGATCATTGTATGCCTTCTGCAGAAACGGTAGTATCTGCAATGCATAGGTGTCAGTATGATCCGCCTGAATAACATTCTGAACATAGGCAAGGTCAATATTTTTCTTACCTGCTGACTCTATGTCCCTATCAATCTCCCATGCCCTGAACCCAGGGTCAAAAAATCCACCAAGGTAATAAGGATTATCCAGTGGTTCATTATTGTATGTAACACCTACAGGGTCCTGGTTTGCTGTTGCTATATAACCCTGTGCAGGGTTTAGTACATATGGTACTGCTTGCGTTGGAACCATGCCTGCCCAATAAAAGTTTGGATCCGTTCCAGGTAATATTAGATAAGGTGGATACGTAAAATCACTAAATGTCAAACCACTTGGCAACACGTTTGTTGTATAGCTAAATGTGTATGGACCTCTTAACGGTATTGCGCTCTGATCCGTCATGTAAATATTACCGTATATATCTGCATATACAAAGTTTTGAGAACCAACTTTGAAATAGCTTTGTGCCTTAATAAACTGATCAAGATTCTGCGCCTGATCTATACCATAGAAAGCCTGTAATTCATCTGATGGCATAAACCCTGTCCATGTAAACGCCAGTGCTGATGTGGATACACCTGGTGTATAACTACCCGGGTATATGGGCAGGGTACCATAACCTGGTAGGGTAACATAATACATGGTATAAGTGCCAGTTGTTACCTTACCACCGTTCATTGCACCCCCAAAATTAAATTTTATTTGCACTGGTTGTATTGGATATTGATTACCATTAAACAGTACAGTGTCAGGGTTGCCATTTGAGCCCGGGATTACTGTTTCCTGATAAACATCTATAACATCTGAAGGAAAGACTGTATCACCCCATGCTATATAATCATTGTGTCCTATCACCACACCTGGTGCAAGAGGGAATACAACACCAATAGTATTGATATTTCCCTTGCCAATTGCTGCTGTGTTTATATGCACCTCGTACCATATGGGTGGATTGTAAAGTGGAAGGTGTGTATCATTTGCAAGGATCGCATAACCATCCTTTGTAAGGCTCGGTCCGATGACCCAGTTGTTGCTGCCAATCTCACCGGCTTCACGTGGCTTATACAGAAAACCGAATGGGCCGTTCTGTAATGATTTGTAAAATGACAATGCACCATTTATAGCATTCTGGTTTACTTCTAATGGTTTAAATCTTGCACTGACCTGATTGGTGGAAAGGGATGCTGGCTTAAATGTAACAGCCCTGCTGGATGATAGTACAGAAAACGTTGTTGAGGTGGCATAAGAAAACTGGTTTGGTAATGGTACTGCCGGAGCCTTTGCAGAAGGTTCTGAACGTGCAAAATCATAAACCAATCCTGAAAAATGCGCCAAACCCGGGTCTGAGGATGTGGAAGTGTATGTTGTTGAAGCAGTGTTAAAATAATGTGTTGCATAGATCTTTGTTCCTTCATCTTCCATTGTTAAACTGTATGATTCAAACTTACCAAATGCTATAACATCCTGCGGTGTAAAGGGTTTTATATCTGAGATAGTTATTCCCATTAGAGCCGTGGAATACTGAACAGGCAATACCTTTGCATTTGGATCAGCCTGAACCTGCTGTGCCAATTGATTGAGGTAAAAGTTTATGCCATTACAGAACGATTGCAGGATCGCCTTTAGATCCGGTGGGGTTTGTGCATAAACAATCTGTGCAATGTTGTAGAATCCCATCATCCTTGAATGTATATCCTCATTTAACACTGAATTGCCAGGACCTGCACCGAAATACTCGGTCAGGGTTCCATCTGCAATATGCCTGAACATGTCCATTTCAAAAAGTCTATCCTGAGCCTCTGCATAGCCCTGAGCAAATGCAACATCTGTCATTGTTCTTCCATAGATGTGTGGAATGCCATAGGTATCCCTTATGATTTCAACCGGGTACTGCAAAGAACCAGAAGGTGTCTGAATGGTTTGACTAACAGTAAGCCCGGCAAAAGGATCATTGGGTCCTATTGAAACACCCGAGCTTGAACTACTTGAACAATTTGAGAACTGTACCGTAAAAAACAACAAAGAGGTTAAACCTATAGCAGAAACGATCAAACGACTCTTAGAGATCATGTTTTTCCTCCTATAAATAATAATGGAAAGCTCTTTAACATGCAATACACAATAAAGCAAGAAAAAGAGCACACAACTTCTGATCAAAGCCCTGATAGGCAAGGCAGACTTCAGAAAAGGTTCTATCCCGGTTTAATCGTTAATCGTGTATAATTTGATGAATACTCCCTATTCTTTCTCTCTTTTATGCCTCAGAGTTCCTTTATAATAAGCCCTTACCCTGAACCTAACGCCAAGCATATCTGCAGCAGCCTTTGTTGCATTAATATCAATACCAGGAAGTTCAACCATGGTTGCTGTAACATCTCTAAAATGTAATTTTGCAAGCCTTATAAATTCGAGAATAGCGTTGTAAGCCTCTTCTTGATATGGATTATGACACAGGCGTGCATAGGTTTTTGCATCCGGTGCATTGAGGCTTACTGAAACAGCATCTATGTACCTGCCAAGTTCAGCTGTTATATCCCTTCCATACACAAGATTACCGAGTCCATCTGTATCAAGCCTGATCCTTTTTACTCCGTGCTCTTTTAACCATTTACTTACAGATATAAGTAGATCAAGCCGTTGTGTGGGTTCGCCAAAGCCTACAAAAACTACCTCCTCGTATCCTGATTGCTTTTGTATTGCACCAATAACATCTTCATAAGATGGTTCATGCTTGAACAACTTTAACTGGTAATCCCTTACATAATAATCATTTTTAAACTTCGGGCAGAACACACATACATTTGTACACCTGTTTGTGATGTTAAGATAAAGCTTATTATCCAGTGTATAAACAATCGTTTGTGGAATACCTATACCAAAGGCGTTTTTTGCGTTGTTCAACAATATCTCTGATAGCTTTTCCTCATCCATATGTTTTATCTCTGATATGGCTTTTAACACAAATGATGTATAAGCTGGTTCATTCCTTTTCCCTCTATGAGGAACTGGTGCTAAAAATGGGCAATCTGTTTCTATGAGTAATCTATCAACAGGTAATTGAGCAATAGCATCCCTTAAAGATTGGGCATTTTTGAATGTAACAATGCCATTGATAGATAGATAAAAACCAAGGTCTAATGCCTCTTCAGCCAGCTCCATATCACCACCATAACTATGTATAACCCCACTGACATCTCCGGCATACAACCTTTTCAGAATATGCATGGCTTCCTTATTGGCATCCCTGGTGTGGATTACAAGTGGCAGTCTCTTTTGCCTTGCAAGTTCTATAAACGATTCAAATGCCTTTATCTGTGCTTCTTTTGGCGAATGCATATAGTGATAATCAAGTCCCACCTCACCAATAGCTATAACCTTTGGTTCGTCTGCAAGCCTGCTTATCTCCTGAAGCATATCCTGATTGAACAATGAAGCCTCATGCGGATGGAGTCCTACAGTTGCATAGATGTTATCATGCGTATTGGCTATTGATATAGCATCATAATTACCCTTTATGCCCATACCTGATCCTATGTTTATGATAAACGTTATTCCTGTATCGAATGCTCGTTGAATAACCTCTTCCCTGTCTTTATCATAGTCTTCAAAATTCAGGTGTGCATGTGAATCGTAAATCTTTATCATTGTTTTAACCTCATCATCTCCGGTCTATAATTCCCAAACACAGTGGGCCTATAGTTTTCAAGTCTATCTGTATATGCAACAAAATCCTCCTGCCTTACAATAGGTATAATAGGTAATTCTTCATGAAGGATCTTCTGAACCTTTTTGTAGTATACTGCCCTTTTTTCAATATTGTATTCCTCTGCCCCTTTCATCATAAGTTTATCTATCTCTGCCTCCCATTTTGTAGCAGGTTTTTTCTCAGAGGGATCCCAGATATGTAACATACCACTCGATAATAAAACATTGGCTCCACTGTGAGGTTCGTAACCGCCTGTAAGGGCAATAAGCACACAATCCCAATCAAAGTTTGTTGTGAGCTTTTCAACAAGGGTATTGAAGTCTATGGGTTTATAATTGACCTTCATACCAAGCTTTGTAAGGTCCGCGAGTATGATAGCAGCTATACGTTCTCTCTGCTCATTGCCTGAATTTGTAAAAAAATCAAACTCTACTCTATTATCCTGGGCATCGTACAACCTGCCATCCTCCCAGTGAAATCCTCCCTTTTTGAGCAAAGCCCTTGCTTCATCAAGATTATAAGCATAATCAGGCATGTCAAGGTGATACACAGGTACATTACGTGGTATAAACGATATTGCTGGTTCTCCATAACCTCTGTAGACATCATCTATTATAGCCTGCTTATCTATGCTATGTGCAACAGCCTTAAGGAAATCTATATTTGTAAACCATCTATACCTTGGATCTACCTTTCCATCCTTTATATAATGTCTTGGATTTCTGTTGAATGAGATGAACATAACACCTGTATCAAGTCCTATATCTTTGACCACAAAATGTCTTTTCTTACTCATGGATTCAAGCAATGCAACCTCCTGTGGTCTTGGATTATATATATCTGTTTCACCTGATATAAACTTAACGTACTGAGCATCCTGATTTTGAACAATAAGCATTGCCCTGTGCTTTATATAAGGAAGTTGTACACCATTTTTATCCTTCCCATAATAGTATGGGTTAGCCTTAAACAAAATAAACTGGCTTGGCACATAAGATGTCATGGTATAAGGACCAAGGCCTACGATATCCCCTGGTGGTGAAAATATATTCCATGTTCTTTCAAACATATTCTCCATCAAAGGCTTTTCCAGTACATGCTCTGGTAGTATAGGTATGCTTAATGATTCTAAAAATGGATAAAATGGCACAGGCAATATAAAGCGAACTGTATAATTATCCACCTTTTCCACTTTTATCTGTTTGCCATTTATTGTGAATAAATCCCTGTACGAGGATAGAACCTCAGGTGAGTATATAACCTTAAATGTAAAAACCACGTCATTTGCAGTGAATGGCTTACCATCGCTAAAATAAACACCTTTTCGTAGATGCATGGTTATTACCCTTTTATCCTTACTTATTGTCCAGGATTGTGCAAGGTCTGGTTCTACCTTGAAGGTGTAAGGATTAACCCGTGTAAGTCCTGCGAATATAGGGTCAAGTACATCTGTAGAACTCGTTTCATTTGCCAGAATAGGGTTGAATGTTTTAGGATCTGATATAACGGATGTAACAAGCATATTCTTTGGTAGGCTCTCAAATCTTTTTACATCACATCCATTGAACAAAATGGTTAGTATAATTATGCTACCAAGCAATCTTTTCATACTCTTTCCTTATTTCAGCAATAGCATTGTTTGACATTCAAACGCAAAGATAATATAAACAGTTTGTTATGAAGAGCAAGGATCTTGAGCATTTGACAATAGTAGAATTAAGAAGGCTTGCAAAAGATGTCAGGGTGAGTCCTAAACGAACCATGACAAAGTCCCAATTAATAAAAGCAATAGTTCGCGCTACCAAATCAAAAGCCATATCACAGACATTGAAACAAAAAAGATCAGCTACAAAAAAGACAAGGATCACGTCGAAGCAATCAGCACAAACAAAAGCTACCTCCATGCAAAGAAAACAAACACATGAAGAAACCCTACCTGTTTACAAAACCATAAACAAACTCGTTTTAATGCCAAGGGATCCATGGTGGGTGTTTGCATACTGGGAAGTGGACAGAGGCAATGTCCCGGAGGATAAATTGATACTAAAGCTCTACAGACAGGGTGATAGATTGTATGCCAGCATCAATGTCGGCAACGCGAACAATTGGTATATAAACCTGCCTGAACCTTCAGATACCGTAAGAGCTGAACTTGGATACATTAAACCTGATGCAGGCTTTGTTGTGATTGCTGTTTCTAACATAATAAAAACCCCACGTGCATGGCCCTCTGATGTAGGCTATACAGGTGCCATGGAAACACCTATGGATAAATATGACAACCCTTTTATGGATGCCTATGCGTCCTATGAAAGGGCTAATCCCTATATCAGAGAGACCATAACCTCAAGAAAACGATAAAATGAGAGGATACCTTGCAATTATACTCCATTCTCACCTTCCATATGTGAGGCATCCTGAGTACAATGACTTCCTTGAGGAAGACTGGCTTTATGAGGCTATAACAGAAACATATATACCTTTACTGGACGTGTTTGAACGTCTCACAAATGACAACATAGATTTTCATATAACCATGAGCCTGACCCCAACACTTCTTGAGATGCTCAAAGATGAGCTTTTAATGAAAAGATACAAAAGGCATCTTTCCATGCTTATAGAGTTGAGTGAAAAAGAGATCAAAAGGACATCAGGTGACCCTGATATTAATCCTCTCGCAAGGATGTACCATGATAGGTTTGTGCATTATATGGATGTTTTTGAGAACAGGTACAAAGGCAATATCACCTCTGGGTTTAAAAGATTTATGGAATTGGGCTCTGTTGAACTTGTTACCTGTGCTGCAACACATGCATACCTGCCATTACTTATAGACGAAAGATGGCAGGATATACAGGTGCATATTGGTATTGATACATATACTCATCATCTTGGGGCAAAGCCAGTTGGTATATGGCTACCTGAAAATGCTTACATAGAAGGACTTGACAGGATATTAAATAAATACGGAATACGATATACCTTCCTTGATGCGCATGGTGTATTAAATGCATCTGTTAGACCAAGGTATGGGGTATATGCGCCTATATGCTCTGAAGCTGGTGTAAATTTTTTTGGCAGGGATATGCAATCAGCAAAACAGGTCTGGAGTGCAAAAGAAGGTTATCCAGGTGATTATGATTACAGGGAGTTCTACAGGGATGTTGGTTATGATCTTGATTTTGAGTATGTGAAACCATACCTGCATAGTGATGGTTCACGCTCAAACCTCGGAATAAAGTACTACAGGATAACAGGTAAAACAGATAACAAACAACCCTATGTTCCTCAATGGGCTATGAACAAGGTTATAACACATGCCGGAAACTTCGTATTTAACAGGGAAAAACATATAGAATACCTTGCAGGCATTATGGATCGTAAACCCATTATAACAGCAATGTATGACGCAGAACTTTTTGGACATTGGTGGTTTGAAGGTCCTGATTTCCTTGAACAGGTTTTTAGAAAATTGCATGAGATCAACGGACCTGTAAAAGCAATCACCCCGGGTATGTATCTAAAGGAGTATCCAGACAACCAGATTGCTCAACCATCCCAATCAAGCTGGGGTGATAAAGGTTATCATGAGGTATGGTTAAATGGAACAAATGATTGGATATACAGGCATCTACATATAGCTCAGGATAGAATGAACGAGCTTATGCATATAACAAAAACATCGCCCAAACAGCACAGGGCAATTAATCAAGCATTAAGGGAGTTATTGCTTGCACAGTCCAGCGATTGGCCATTTATAATGAATTCAGGGACCATGGTGGAATACGCAAAAAAACGGTTTATATCTCATATCTCAAGGTTTACAAAACTTTACGAACAGATAAAGCATAACAGAATAGAGCATAGATTTCTTGAGGATATTGAGTCAAAGGATAACATATTTACCTGGATAAACTACGAAGCCTACCGTTAACCTTTACAGAAAGGCTTTATCTTCTTTTTTATAAACATTCTACCTTTATCCACAAAAATGCAATAGGAAGGTTTGCTCATTCGTTCAGTGCAATCATCAGGCATTACAAAAACCTACCTATTTCGCAAACGCATTTTTCGGGTGAAGGATATTTACAGCAAATTAGACCTTGCGTAATGTGTAGCCCTGACCTCGGTCTTTCACTGTCCGTTGAGGTAATAACAGAACCCGTAGTTGTAATGATCTCGGTTAGTAGGGTAATGTCCATAATAGGTATATTCCTTATGAGTAGTTTTACTTTTTGATAAGATGAAGAAACCTGCCCATTGAGAAAGGAGCTCGCTGGCTTTAAAGGTTATGGGTAAGCCAAATTTGCCTGTATAGCGTGTAGATTATTCTTATATACCTTCTCAAAGTCATCGAGCCTTCGAAGTGCAAGAGTAATAAGTCTTACCATTTGCCATATAAACCTATAGAAAGAACAGGTAGTATTACAACAGGTTCAGGATTAGCACTCTCCCAAAACTGTATTGGTATACTTAACCCTATCCTTAAAGCTACGTAAACCCAATCAAAACCCCAGTCCATTTCTGGCACAAACCCAGCCCCTTGATATTTTTCTAAAGGTTGGGCTCCTGATCCAGTTGGAGAGCATACATATTTTGAACAGTTGTAATATCCCATAAATTCGTACAGCCTTAGTGGAAGGCTTACTGATATATGACTATTTAGTGAAAAGCCAGGATAATAACCCTCATATATATAATTCATTTGACTGCAATAAATACCACCACCAACACTGAATATGTGCAAATATTTATCCTTTTCAGAAGGTTCTGCATTGTATTGAATACTACCTTCGTATATGCCTTTACCACTTACAACATTCAACGGATATACAATACCAGATACTTGAATTTTTTTTGTCAAGCCAATTTTAAAATCTGCTCCATACGGAACAATATATAATGTTCTGATCCCAACCTCACCTTTACCTGTACTGTATGTTTTGGCCGGAGCAAGGGTGTTTGGGAAAAAAACTGGCTGACACGAGGCAATAATTGCAATAATACACCAGATTAAAAACATACTATAATACTTAGTGAGATTACACATCTATCCAAAATAATAATTGAAAGACAGGCCCCTGTCAAACGATATAATTCAATTGTGTCATTTAAACTTGAAAAGTGGCTTAACCCGAAAAATGCGTTTGCGAAATAGGTAAGTTTGTGTAATGAGTGATGATTGCACTGAACAAATGAGCAAACTTTCCTATTGCATTTTTTGGGTTAATTTTTTCAAAGGATGAAACCAAAAGCTCTATCTTTATTAAGTATGCTATTAGAGAATTGTCATTCTGACTTCAATGACCTAGTTAAGCTACTTTTAAGTACATCGGGTTAACCTGAAAAATACAACAATGTGTATCTTTTATTTCACCTCAAAGTTGATCGCTGGCATTAAACGCTGAAAATAGTTTGACACTGAAACAAAACGATTACTGACAAGCAGTGCGCCAATAATGATCAAAAATACCCCTGATGCTATTGTTACAGCCTTTACGTATTTTCTGAACCTTTTTAAATATACAAGGAAGCTATTGATAGCCAATGATGATAAAAAGAATGGTACACCAAGCCCTAAAGAATACGATGTTAACAGAACAATACCTGAATATACAGTTTTCATGTTCATGGCAAGATACAGTATTGCTCCAAGTATAGGACCAATGCATGGGGTCCAACCTGCACCAAATGTTATACCCACCAGTAATGTGCCCAAATATCCTGCTGGTTTACTCTTCAGACGAACCTTTTTTTCACTTTCAAGAAACTTTAGGTTTATCAATCCGGTAATATGTATACCAAAGAGTATTACTATGATCCCTCCAGCAATCCTGATCACATCTTTATACCTGCTGAACAGATTACCTATTGCTGTTGCTGAAGCACCAAGCGCCACAAATACCATTGTAAACCCCAGAATGAAGAGCAAAGAATGGATAATGGTGATCCTTCTTACAAGGGCTTTATCCTGTTCTTTATCAAAATCTTCAAACGATAACCCGGTAATATACGTTATGTAAGAAGGGATAATGGGCAGTACACATGGGGACACAAAAGAGAACAAACCAGCAATAAAGGCTATAAAGATAGATATATTGGTTGACTCTATCATTGTTACTTTGATGGTTCTGCTATCAACTTATCAAACGCGTTTATGTAATTCGGATCATCCCAGGGTCTTGCGCCATTAACTATTGCATCTATAACACCATTTTTCTTTATAATAAAGGTGGTTGGTATCGCGTTTATGTTGTACAGTTTAGAAACATTACCATCATCCAGTAACACAGGAAATGTTAAATTCATACTCCTGACAAAGTTTCTAACACCATCAGGATCAGCCTCATCCACATTAACAGCTAACATTACGAATGGTTGATCCTTTAACTTCTCATACAGTTTTTCCATGGCTGGTAGTTCCATCCTGCATGGAGGACACCATGTTGCCCAGAAGTTAAGAAACACCACCTTCCCCCTATAATCCGACAATTTTACAGTTTTGTTATCGATTGTCCTGAGTGTAAAATCCGGTGCAATAGCATTTTCTTCAGGAACAGATGAACCAGCAGGTTGCTGCATATTTGAGTTTTTACCATTTGTAACCTTGCTGCTTATGTAACTAATTACACCCACCACGAACATTATACCTATAATAGAGCCTATTATGATCAGTCCACTTCTACCAAGCGACTTTTCTTTTGTTGTCATCTCTCCCCCTTTAAGAGTTGTGTTAAATAGTTCGTTACATCAGGTGATGTCCAATCAAGCGGTCCTATAATATGTTTTATCAGTTTATAATCCCGATCAAGTATAAATGTCTCAGGCACACCTGTTATACCGTAAGCTGAAGCTACTGTCTCATTGGTATCAAGTAAGATCGGGAATGTTATGGAATATTGCTTAACAAAATTTTTTACCTGTGAAACATGATGATCTATACTTATACCAATAACAACAAGCCCTTTATTCCTGAACTCTCTATACATCTTTTCCATGGACGGTGCTTCTTCATTGCACGGACCACACCAGCTTGCCCAGAAATTAACAAGGATCAGATTGCCTGTGTAATCCTTTAGCTGCTCTTCCCTGCCATCCAGATTTTTAAGGGAGAATCCTGGCACAGTGGATACTGCCTCAGATTGCGTAACATTGTTGCCCGATGCCTGTGATACATTGCTGGTTTGTTTTTCGCTGCTTGATCCTGTTGTCTGAGGTATCAGATGAAAAACAACAAAGGCAAGCAGCCCAAGAACAATCAATACAGTTAAAATATACTTTGTAGTTTTCATGTTTTAGATAGAACCTTTCAAAATTATGTGTAGTAAATAATATAAGATTAAATAATAAAAAGTCAAAACATCTATTTACCTTTCTTAAGTTTAAGCCTTTTTATAAGATCTTTATTTGCCATTCTTAACACATCTTCAGGATTCACAGCATGTTTTTGAGCTATAGCTACTATTGATAAAAGCATCTCTGACAAACGTTTTTCAAACTTTTTCGCAGGGGTTCTGTTCAGCAGTTCAACCACTGTTTTATCCGATGTTACCGGATCAATACCAAGCCTCTTTGCCTTCTCTATTAATCTATACGATGCCTGTAAAGACGGCATCTGGAGCGGAATATCAAAGACCTTTATCCCTTTTTCTTTATGCTTCTGTGTGCTCCAGTTTTTAAGTACATCGTCTTTGTTCTTCAAATGTATATTACCAAAAACATGGGGGTGTCTATGTATCAATTTGTTGTTAATACCATTCAATACATCATCAATGTTAAACCATCCTTTCTCCTGCGCAAGTCTCGCAACAAAAACAATCTGTAAAGCAAGGTCACCCAGTTCTTCTTTTATAGCCTCTGGATCGCTGGATTCTATTGCATCCACAACCTCATAAGCCTCTTCCACGATGTACTGTTTTAGATTATCTATGTCCTGTGCCTTATCCCATGGACAACCATTTTCACCTCTTAACCGTGCCATTATCTCAACCAATTTATCAAAGGACTTCATACAGCCACCTTTCTTTTTATCTGTTTTATCAGAAACAGGTATAACATTAAAGAAAAACCTTTCAACCCAAAAATGCGTCTGCGAAATAGGGAAATTTGTATAATGAGTGATGAGGTACCCCCGAACGAATGAGCAAACTTCCCTATTGCATTTTTGGGGTTAAAAAAATTTGCAACATGCCTATCAAAAACTTTTTATTTCTATTGATTTTTTTACATTAAATAAATAAACAGGATTAAGAGGTTTAATCGTGAGAGTACAGGCAAGATACTTTGTGAAAGAAAAAGACAACAGGGTAAGGTGCGAGCTATGTCCATACAATTGTCTTATATCAGAAGGGCACAGGGGTGTATGCGGAATAAGGAGTAACCATAATGGCGTTCTTATTGCAGAAACATACAACAGCATAAGTGCATTAAACCTTGATCCCATAGAGAAAAAGCCTTTGTATCACTTCTATCCTGGCTCAGCGATCCTGTCTGTTGGTACAATAGGATGTAGCTTCAACTGTATGTTCTGTCAGAACTGGGAGCTTGTAGAGGGAGAGGTTCCAACCCGTGAAATAACAAAAGAACAACTCTACGAACAGGCAAAACAGCTGGATTCAATAGGTATTGCATATACGTATAACGAGCCATTTATATGGTTTGAGTTTGTTTATGATACTGCAAAATTCTTTCATGAAAAGGGCTTATTCAACGTGCTTGTTACCAATGGTTTTGTCAACCCGAAACCCCTTGAAGATATTATCCAGTATATTGATGCTATGAATATAGACCTCAAGGCTATTGACGATGATTTTTATAAGAGACTATGTAAAGGCAAACTTGATCCAGTAAAACACACAATAGAGTTTGCCTTGAAGAGGGGCGTGCATGTAGAACTTACAAACCTTCTTGTAACAGGTTATAACACATCAAATGAACAGATAAAAAGGCTCGTGGACTATGTTGCATCACTCGGTCCGGACACGATCCTTCATTTCTCAAGATACTTCCCCAATTATAAACTGGACGCACCTCCAACCCCTTATGATGTACTTGAGTTTGCTTACAATTATGCCTCCACAAAGCTGAATTACGTTTACATAGGTAATGTCTTAAACAGTAAAACAGACAGCACTTACTGCCCTAAATGTAAGAACCTCCTTATTGAAAGGATTGGCTACACAACAAGGATCAAAGGCTTAAAAGGTGACCGTTGCGCAAACTGTGGTGAAAAGATCAATATAAGGATTTCATGAAGATCATAGCTGATCTACATGTTCACTCAAAGTACAGCAGAGCAACCAGCAAGGATATGGATGTTGAGACCATTGCACTATGGGCACAGCGAAAGGGGATAAATCTTGTAGGAACCGGGGATTTCACACATCCAGCCTATCTTAAGGAACTAAAGCATAACCTCAAACAACAGGGCAATGGACTTCTAACTTTGAAGCATTCAAAAAACAATATCCATTTTATGCTAACAACAGAGGTAAGCAATGTTTACACCCTTAAAGGTAAAACCATTCGTATCCACAATATTATAACAGCCCCATCATTTGAGGCTGCAGACAAGATTAATAAAGCCCTTTCGCGCTTTGGAAGGCTTGATTATGATGGTAGACCTATATTTGGGTTCAGTGCAAAAGACCTTGTTAAATTAATAATGGATGTATCACCTGAGAGCCTGATCATCCCTGCTCATGCATGGACCCCGTGGTACTCTGTGTTTGGCTCAAACTCAGGGGTTGACTCTATTGAGGAATGTTTTGAGGAACAAACAGGACATATATATGCTATTGAAACAGGGCTATCGTCTGATCCGCCAATGAACTGGAGGATTGAGTCACTTGATAGGATTACACTTGTTTCTAATTCAGATGCACACTCACCGGAAAAGCTTGGCAGAGAGGCAAATGTGTTTGATTGCATTATGGATTATGATGAAATAGCAACCGTTATAAAAACAAAGGATCGTAAGCGATTCCTCTACACGATTGAGTTCTTTCCAGAAGAGGGCAAATACCATTTTGATGGCCATCGCAGCTGTAATGTCAGTTTTTCTCCAGCTCAGACAAAGCAGCATAACGGTCTGTGCCCGATATGCGGTAAGCCCCTTACTGTTGGGGTTTTAAATCGTGTAGAAACACTGGCAACACGACAGGAAGGCATAATACCTGAAAATGCAATACCATTTAAACATCTCATACCTCTGAAAGAGATCATCGCGGACACCTTATCCATAGGGGTTAACACTGTAAAGGTTGGCAAATTGTACAATGAAATAGTAATAGACAGAGGCATTCAGGAGCTCGAGATACTGGAGCACCTTGAGGAAAAAGAGTTAAATCAGCTCATGCCTGTCGAGATCACGCGTAGCATCATGAAGGTTAGACAGGGTATGGTTGATATTGTGCCTGGATATGATGGAACCTATGGCAAAATCAAAATAAGATCCAACCATTCAGATCAACCAAGCCTTTTTTAACCCAAAAATGCAACAATGTGGTAGGGGCTTAAAATTTTACGCCCCTACAGGTTCGTTCGGGGTACCACCCCATCACTCGTTACACAAACTTTCCTATCTTGCAAACGCATTTTTGGGGTGAACTATAGAAAGTCACTCACGCGTTATTTATAACCCTTAATGCAGCCTCTTCTAAAGCCTTCACTGCAAAAATAAGCAATGCAAAGCGTTCATCTTTAGTCTGTTTGTGATAGTAACGATAGTATATCTGCTGGGCTATGCCTGCAAGCCTGAACAATCCAAAGCAATAATAAAAATCAAAATTGTCTATCTTCATACCTGATTTTTCTGCATACCTGTTTACGAGTTCCTGTCTTGTCATGGCACCTGGTATGTTTGTTGGCATCATTCTTATTGCCTGGAATTCAGGAGGGTCGTCTGCCTGAATCCAGTACGCCAGTGAACTACCAAGGTCCATCAATGGATCACCAATCGTAGCCATCTCCCAATCAAGAACACCGATGATCTTCAAAGGATTGTCTGGTGCCAGAACAATATTATCAAATTTATAGTCATTGTGGATTATACATGGCTTTTTTGTTTCCTCTGGCATGTTGTCATGGAGCCATTTTATTACTTCTTCAAAATCCGGGACATCGTCTGTTCTTGCATTTCTATATCTTTCTGTCCAGCCATCTACCTGTCTTCTTACATACCCCTCTGGTTTACCAAAGTCTGCAAGCCCTATCTTCTTGTAATCAATGGAGTGAAGCTCTAAATGTACATCAAGCATATTCTCGCACAATTGTCTGACCTGGTCTGGCTTTAAAACAAGTCCTTCAGGCAGATCCCTTCTCAGGATAATGCCTTTTATCCGCTCCATAACATAAAATGGACAACCTATTATAGAGGGATCTTCTGAGTAAACAAGGGGTTTTGGACAATAGCGGAACACAGGATGCAATGCATTTAAAATCCTGTACTCTCTTTTCATATCATGGGCTGTTTTTGCCTTTGTACCAAAAGGTGGTCTTCTTAAAACAAGCTCTCTATCACCTACCTTTATAAGATAGGTTAGATTTGAATATCCACTTGGAAACTGTTCTACTACGAGATTACCTTCTAAACCAGGTATGCTGTCTTTTAAAAACCTTTCTACTGTAGAAATATTGAGTTCTTCACCTTCTCTTATCTTTCTGGGTTTATCTATAAAGTTCATATCCATTTATTAAAACCATTAATTTTGGTTTTTAAGTTTATGCCGCGAGTATTTAGCGGATATCTCTTCCTTCATAGTTTTTAAGTATCCTTTTTGCCACTGCCATCTTATGAACCTCATCAGCACCATCATAGATCCTTGCAGCCCTTTCATGTCTGTAGAAGAAGGCAAGCACAGTATCATCTGTCATACCAAGTCCACCATGAACCTGCAAAGCCCTATCCACAACCCTCTGTAATACATTGGCAACATAAAATTTTATAAACGACACATCATCTCGTGCCTCTTTTTGTCCATACTTTTCTATCTTCCATGCTGCATTTAGAACCATAAGCCTTGCAGCACTTATCTCTGCAGCAGAATCTGCAATCCATTCCTGAATGATCTGTTTTGTTGCAAGTGTCTTTCCATCCGGTGTCATGATCCTTTTCGAAGCCCTTGAACACATAAGATCAAAAGCCCTGTTACATACACCAATCCATCGCATACAATGGTGTATCCTGCCTGGTCCAAGCCTTTCCTGTGCAATTACAAATCCCATGCCTTCAGGCCCAAGGCGGTTTGTCTGCGGCACTCTACATGATTGAAAAGAAACTTCACCATGCGAGAAATAATCCTCACCAGCATGCCCCATAACAGGTATGTTTCTTACAAGGTTATACCCGGGGGTACCTGTGGGAACAATGATCATACTTGCTCTTAAATATGGTGGGGCTTCAGGGTTTGTGATCGCCATAACTATTGTAAAAGCAGAACCATCCGCTGCTGTTGAAAACCATTTCTGTCCATTGATAATATAGTCATCTCCATCCTTCACAGCTGTTGTTTCAAGCATAATTGGATTAGAACCTGGCATCTCTGGTTCTGTCATGCTGAAGCAACTTCTGATCCTGCCTTCAACAAGGGGTTTTAAATATTTTTCTTTCTGCTCGTCTGTTCCATGAAGATAGAGTATCTCCATATTACCAGCATCAGGTGCCTGACAACCAAACACATAATGACCAAGCGGGGTTCTTCCAAGTGCCTCTGAAACAAATGCATGCTCAACAAGATTTAATCCCATACCTCCGTATTCCTTTGGCTGGTTTGGAGCCCATAGCTCCATCTTTTTTACCATCTCTCGTTTTTCATTGAGTACAGGCATCATCTCTTTAATGCCCTTTTTCATAAACTCCGGCTCAAGAGGAATGAGTTCTTTATCCACAAATTCATTGATCAGATCAACGATTGTTTTTATCTTTTCCGGTACTTCAAAGTCCATAAAACCTCCTTCTTGCATCATAGATGCAAAAAGTTTTTACACCCTGCCTTATTACAGATAAAGGTTCAATTATAAAGCCCGTTGTACAATCTCTGCTATATCAAGTACCTTAACGTTATCTTCAACGCCCTTATCTTTCACTCCATCATCAATCATGGTCATACAGAATGGACAGGCAGTGGCTATTACATCAGGATTGAGTGAAAGTGCTTCAGCAGTTCTTACCCTGTTTATACGCTCCCCTTCTTTTTCATCGATCCACATCCTTCCACCACCAGCACCACAACAGAAGCTATTTGCAAAGCTATGCTTCATCTCCACCATCTTTACCTGAGGAACAGCACTTATTACATTACGAGGCTCAGAATAAATATTGTTGTGTCTCCCGAGATAGCATGAGTCATGATAGGTAATGGTTTTTTCCAATGGCTTTGTTGGTTTTAACCTCCCCTCTTTGATCAACTGATTGATAAACTGTGAATGGTGAATAACCTCGTAATTGCCACCAAACTCTGGATAATCGTGCTTCAACGTGTAATATCCATGCGGGCATGCTGTTACTATCTTTTTAACATTGTACCTATTAAGGGTTTCTATGTTTTGTTTTGCCAGAGCCTGAAACGCATACTCATTACCAGCCCTTCTCACCCAATCTCCACAGCACGCCTCTTCTGTGCCAAGCACAGCGAATTTCACATTGGCTGCCTGTAGAAGTTTGACAAAGGCTATGGCAATCTTTTTGTTTCTATCATCGTAAGCACCAGCACATCCAACCCAGTAAAGTATCTCTGCATCCGGTTGTTCTGCCATTGTTTTTATGCCAAGCCCTTCTGCCCAATCAAGCCTTGCATCAGCGCCAAGTCCCCATGGGTTTGCATTTGTATCGTTGTTTCTAAATGTTGCAGAAAGTTCCTGTGGCATCTTGCTTTCTGTCATCACAAGATACCTTCTCATCTCAATGATGTCCCTTATATGCTCGTTTGCCACAGGACAGATCGCCTGACAGGCTCCACATGTTGTACATGCCCATAATTCCTGAGGTGAGATGGAGGGTGATGGTTCATGCTCGTCAGGGTGCTCTTTTTTATATGCTATGCGTTTTTCACCCTCTGCCTCATCTGCTATTAATGGAATCCTCTGATCATCCGGAAGCTTCTCACCTTCTTTCAACTTCAGGATCTTTGGTCCGTTAGCCTTCATATTTTCCTTGATACCAAGGATGATCTCCCTTGGAGATAGTATCTTTCCTGTATTTGCAGCAGGACAGTCATCCGTGCATCTACCACACTCTGTACATGCAGCACCATCAAGCAGCTGTTTCCATGTTAATTCCTCAAACTTTGAAACACCAAATGTCTCCACACCCTCTGCTTCAAAATTTATGGGTTGAAGCAGCATAGTTTTATCTGTCAGGTTCAGGAAGAAGTTGTTTGGTATTGCGCCAAGAAGGTGCAGGTGTTTTGAATTTGGAATAAAATCAAGGAAGAACAAAAGCATGAGAACATGCAACCACCATATTACCTCATATACCATTTGTGATAAAGGATGTGTTACATGAAAAAGTTTTATGTATGTACCTGCAAAGAGCATCCAGTTTACAGCCTTTGATACAGGCTCTTCTGGATTCACACCATTGCTAACATTCATCGCAAACAGTGTAAGCATAAGGCCTGTTATAAGGGATAGTATTAAATAAGACCCGAAATGATAATTGAGCTTTTTGGGATGCCATATAAATCTTCTTGCAAAGGACATTATCATGGCTATGATAACTACAGTTGTCATGAAATCCTGTGAAAACAGGAATAAGTTATAAAGGGGATAGCCTAAAAATTTAAATGTAAATCCAGGAATCAATCCGCCTATAAGGATTTCTATCTCTCCTAACAACAGGATCATAAACCCCCAGAAGATCATAAAGTGCATTATACCTGCATAAAGAATATCTCCCTTGGGGCGTTTAAAATTTGATAATTGAAGGATTGCATTCCTTATCATCATCCATGTTCGTTTACCCAATTGATCAAACCTGTTCTCTGGCTTACCAAGCAGAATAAGCCTTGCCAGAAATGCCACCTTGTAAAAGAAATAACCAAAAGATATGAGTATGGCTATTGCTACAAAAACTGATTTCATGTTACCTCCTTCATAGTAGGGGCAATTTGCATTGCCCCTACTCTATCCTCGGTATACTATTTTACCTTTTTAATCTCTTCAATCAATTCTGGAACAGCCTTTGCAAAATCAGCCACAAGCCCGTAATCAGCCACCTGGAAGATTGGCGCATCTGGATCCTTGTTGATTGCAACAATTGTTTTAGAATCTTTCATACCGGCAAGATGCTGAATAGCCCCTGATATACCAACAGCGATATAAAGATTTGGAGCAACGATCTTACCAGTCTGACCAACCTGCAGATCGTTCGGAACCCATCCTGCGTCAACAGCTGCTCTTGAAGCTCCAATCGCTGCCCCAAGTAGATCAGCGAGTTGTTCTATGGTCTTGAAGCCCTCAGGGCCTTTCAAACCTCTTCCACCTGATACAACTATACTTGCGTCAGTTAGCTGAGGCCTGGTTGACTTGTGCTCTATGATCTCAAGGGATTTTGCCTTTAACGTGCTTTGATCTATCTTCACTGACACAGGTGTGATTGGTGAAGCACCATCAACCTTTTCTGCGTGTGGGAATGCAGTACCTCTTACAGTGGCAACGATGATCTCAGCGTTTACCTCAACATCTGCAACAACACTTCCTGCCCACATTGCCCTTGTAAAACCGGCGATCTTTCCACCTTCAGCTTTTATTGAGAGAATGTCAGAAACCATGCCTGCTTTAAGCTTGACTGCAAGTCTTGGCATCAGATCCTTTGAAAAGGCTGATGTTGTTGCAAGTACAAGGCTTGCCTGTTGAGATCTGATAACCTCTGCTGCTGCAATTGCATAAGCCTCTGCTGTGTATGCTGATAAAGAGGCATCATCTACAACCAGTACACCATCAGCACCTAAATGGGCTGCGGATTCCTTTGCCCTGTCAAGATTGTTGCCCAGCAAGAGCAAAAAGGACTTACCACCTATTGCTTTAGCTGTATCAATACCTGCTTTTACTGCTGAAAGACTCTGTTTTACAAGTTCACCGTTTTTCTGTTCACATATTATTATTACATTACCCATGTTAGCCTCCTCTATATAACCTTTGCTTCGTTCTTTAACTTATTTACAAGCTCCTGAACAGATTCTACCTTAACTCCACCCTTTCTCTTTGGCGGTTCTGTGAGCTTCTTAACTATAACATGCGGTTTGACTGTTACCCCGAGTGCATCAACCGTAACCTCTTTTATGGGCTTTTGTTTCGCCTTCATGATGTTTGGCAGGGATGCGTATCTGGGTGTGTTGAGTCTAAGGTCAGCTGTAATCACAGCTGGTAATTCAACCTCTTTTACCTCAAGACCACCATCGATCTCTCTTGTCACCTTTGCCTTTTTCTTATCATCGCTGATCTCCACCTTTGAGGCAAAGGCTGCCTGAGGATAGCCCAGCAGCTCTGCAAGCATATAACCAGCAGCTCCCATATCATCATCAACAGCCTGTTTACCCATGATTATTACATCTGGCTTCTCCTGTTCCACAACCTTTTGAAGGATGCTTGCAATGTCAAAGGAATCATACTGACCCGGATAATTTACAAATATGCCTCTGTCAGCACCCATTGCAAGAGCTGCCCTTATCTGTTCTGTAACCGGCTTATCTCCAATAGAAACCACGACCACTTCTCCAGTATGTTTTTCCTTTATTCTTAATGCCTCTTCCACTGCTATTTCATCGAATGGATTTACGACAAATTTTACCCCTTCTGTTTGAATCCATGACCCATCAGGCTTGATCTTTAATTTTGCCTCTGGATCGCTCACCCTTTTTACAGTTACAAGGATCTTCACTGTTACCTCCTATATGTTTATTTTTTTACTATACCGTTCATTAAAACTTCTGTTGCATCGCTACTCAGTTTTTCTATAGAATACTTTGAATCACCCGACAATACCCAGAGCAATGTCAGTTCATCAAGTGCGCCAAAGATTATTCTTTTTATAATACCAGGCATAAGGTGTTTTTCTATAAGTCCCTTTGCCTGTCCATCCCTTATAATGGCTGATATGATATTAAGGTATTCCCTGAATTTTATGTTCTTGTACTCTTTTATGAATTTATTACTCTGTCGTAGTTCCACTGATATAACCTCTGAAAGAAACTTATCCTTTTGTATCAATTCAAAATGAAACTTTATAAACGTGCGCAACTTTTCTATAGGATCATCAATACCTGCAAGTCTTTCTTCTACCATCCGAATAATCTGATCCATACTCTCTTCAAATAACGAAACGAGCAGATTATCTTTATTTTTAAAGTACAGATAAATTGTTCCATCAGCCACATTTGCTTCTTTTGCTATATCAGATATACGCGTATTGTAAAAACCTTTTTTAGCAAAGGTTTTAATTGCTGCCCTTAATATCTGTTCGTGTTTTTCACTTCTTTCGTTATTAACTGTACTTTTCATACGATATTACATCATTGAATGAATAGTCATTCATTTTTAAACATTTGTCAAGATGATCTTTACAGAGCGGTTTATTCTTAAATGGGTTTGAAAATAAAGGATTTTTATAATTAGCAACACTGCACCTAACAGGCTGTCCGATAATGTCATTGCAAGGAGCGAGAGCGACGAAGCAATCTATCAGTATACAGAGGGATTGCTTCACTACAGTTCAGAATGGCATGGGGGCGGATACTTTAACCCGAAAAATGCGTTTGCGAAATAGGGAAGTTTGTGTAATGAGTGATAACCCCGCGTCAAATATAGGTATTC
>JBMFUY010000018.1:0-22660 GCA_049966275.1 bacterium | reverse complement strand
AGTCCTTTGTATGTTTATATGCAATCACATTCCGTTTCTTTTTTTCTAATATTCGAAGAATACCTATATTTGACGCGCGACCCTTCCCTTCGGGTGGGTACCCCATCACTCATTACACAAACTTCCCTATTTTACAAACTCATTTTTAGGGTTTACTGTTCTCATAGCATCAATTACCTGTTCAAGCATGTCTCTGGTATGGGCTGCTGTAACGGTTAATCTTAATCTTGATGTCCCCTCTGGCACAGAAGGTGGGCGTATACCTGAAACAAAGATGCCTTTCTTGAAAAGCAGTGAAGATACCTTCATGGTTTTATCCGCATCACCTATTATCAAAGGTATGATGGGCGTTGGATCATCAGAAACATCAAAGCCCAATGCCTTTAAACCCTGCCTTAAAAAGGTGATATTGTCGTGTAATCTCTGCCTTAACTCAGGATGTTTCTGAACAATCTCAATAGCCTTTGAGCCTGCAGCACATACAGCCGGAGGAAGGGCTGTTGTGAATATAAATGAGCGTGATCTGTTGATAAGATAATCTATAAGCATCCTGCTTCCAGCCACATAAGCACCAAAGCTACCAAGAGCCTTGCCAAGTGTGCCCATCTGTATATGGATCTTTTTGCTCAGTCCAAACATCTCTGCAGCACCCCTGCCATTTTTACCCAGCACACCGGTTGCATGTGCCTCATCGATCATCATTATTGCATTGTACCTTTGCGCAAGCATGGATAACTCTTTCAATGGAGCTATATCTCCATCCATACTGAATACACTGTCTGTAACTATCAGCTTTCTGTGTTTTTTATGCCTTCTGTCTATTGACCTTAAAAGGTCTTCAAGCATGTTCGGATCACGATGTCTGTAGATATACACCTGAGCCTTACTCAATCTTATGCCATCTATAATAGAGGCATGATTAAGCTCATCAGAAAGTATAATGGTATCCTTGTTTGCTATGGCGGATATAATACCAACATTTGCGTGATAACCAGAATTGAACACAAGGGCTGATGGTGTTTTTTTGAATCTTGCTATATCATGTTCAAGCTGTTCATGCGGGGTCATATTGCCGGATATCAGGCGTGAAGCACCAGCAGAAACCCCATAGGTTCTTGTGGCTGATATGACTGCCTTTATAAGTTCTGGATGATTGGCAAGCCCTAAATAATTGTTTGAACACATAAGGATCACTTCCCTGCCGTGTATCTTTACAACAGGCTTCTGCATGCCTTCTATGCGTTGCATTGTTCTGAAGAGCCTGTTCTTCTTTATTGTTTCAAGCTCTTCTGAAAGAAAATGTAATGGGTTCATCACACAGGTACTGGTTTTGTTATCTCCATGCCAAGATCATGGATCATCCTTATATCATCCTCTACAGGTCTACCGGGCGTAGTGAGATAGCCTCCTACCATCATTCCATTTGCACCTGCATAAAAAATCATGGACTGCAGATCCCTCAAATTAACCTCTCTACCTCCGCATATAACTATATCCTTATCAGGCAGGATCAATCTAAAGATAGCTATAATCTTGAGACACTCTAAGGGTGATAAATAGGATGTTCCCTCAAGAGGGGTACCCTTTATAGGATTTAAAAAGTTTATAGGTATGGAATCAACATCTAACTGTTTCAGCGTGAATGCAAGTTCTATACGATCATCCCATGATTCACCAATACCAAAAACACCACCACTGCATACATTTAAACCAATAGATTTTGCTGATTTGATCGCCTCTACATCATCATCGTAAGGATGCGTTGTACATACATTCGGGAAAAAAGAACGCGATGTCTCAAGGTTATGATGGTATTTGGTTAAACCCGCATCCCTGAGGTAAGCCAGTTCCTGTTCGGTCAGTACACCAAGGGAGGCGCACCTGTAAAGTGGGGTTTTCTCTGCAATAGCTCTTATTGTTTCAGCAATATCATCAAGCTCTGACTTGTTATCTATGCCATAACCACTCGTTACAATAGAAAAACCTCTTGCACCTGTACCTGTTGCGTGTATAGCCTTTTCAACAATAATGGCTCTGTTCAACAAGGGGTAACTTTTTATCTGTGTTTTATAGTGTACTGATTGAGCACAAAACCTACAATCCTCAGGGCACAGACCGGACTTCGCATTTATTATAGAGCACAAATTTACACTGTTACCTTTGAAATGCTGTCTCAATCCATTTGTTACTTCAAAAAGTTTGAACACATCTCTGTTATCCAGGGTTGCCAATTGCATGGCTTCCTGTTGTGTAATACCATGGTGTTTTATTACATATTCAAAAGATGGTATCATCTATCCTCCTTAAGATAAGCTAAAGTTAGATCATCCAAACACCTGTTTGTAGATGTAGTCTATATACTTGAAATGTGTATTCAGATCAAGCATGGACATAAGTTCGTCCTTTGTAATCAGTTGTGAAACCTTATTATCCTTAAGGAGCACCTCTGCAAAGTCCAGACCACTATCAAATGCAGTGAACGCAGACTTCTGAATAACAGCGTAGGCATCCTCTCTTGACATGCCTTTGTTGATCAATGCGAGCATGACCTTTTCAGAATCATAAAGCCCCTTTGTTATATCCAGATTTGCCTTCATTCTATCCTCATGTACAACAAGGTTATCAATAAGCCATGTAACCCGGTACAGCATGAAATCAACAAGGGTTGTTGCATCAGGTGCTATGATCCTTTCTACAGAAGAATGGCTTATATCCCTTTCATGCCAGAGTGGTATATTCTCAAGTGCTGATATCAGGTAAGACCTGACAACCCTTGATAAGCCATTGAGATTTTCTGAAAGTATAGGATTGCGCTTGTGTGGCATGGCTGATGAACCCTTTTGCCCCTCTGTAAAGTATTCCTCAGCCTCTCTTACCTCAGTGCGCTGAAGGTGTCTTATCTCCAATGCAATCCTTTCAATACCAGCAGCAAGTATTGCCAGAGCAGAGAAGTATTCTGCATGTCTGTCACGTGCTATTACCTGGGTGGAGTATGGCTCTACATTCAGTCCAAGCTTTTTACACACATACTGTTCAACTGATGGATCAATGTTTCCATACGTTCCCACAGCACCTTTTATCTTTCCGTATCTTACGTTCTCAACAGCGTTCTCAAATCGTCTTTTATTTCTTTTCATCTCCTCATACCATGAAACAAACTTCAGACCAAAGGTAATGGGCTCTGCATGTATGCCATGCGTTCTACCTATCATGGGTAGATTTTTGTATTTAAAAGCCTTTTCCTTAAGTACCTTCAACAGAGCATCAATATCATCAAGTATGATCCTTCCTGCCTTTACAAGCTGAACAGCAAAGGCTGTATCAAGCACATCTGATGAAGTGAGCCCCATATGGATAAACCTTGCATCCTCTCCTACATTTTCCTTTACAGCAGTCAGAAACGCGATCACATCATGTTTTACAACAAGCTCAATCTCATCAACCCTTTTAGTATCAAAAGCTGCCTTTGATTTTATATGTTCCAAAGCAGATTTTGGTATTTTACCGAGCTCAGCATAAGCCTCACATGCTGCAAGTTCAACATCAAGCCATATCTTATACTTGGTTTCATTGGTCCATATCTCAGCACATTGTTTACGACTGTATCGCTCTATCATAGGATCACCTCACACATGTTTTAGGATATTTGTAGATGCAAGTGCTGTTTTTGTCAATGTCTAAATCACTGAACGTCCTTTACCCCAAAATGACACCTCATAAATTTTCCTTTTTGTAAAAGGGACGGTTGGTTTGTTAAAACCCGGTATCAGGTACTATTCCACTTTTCTTTTTTTTCTTTAAATACTATATTAGCTCTGGAAAATAGAATTGTATGAAACTGGACTATGAACAATACATGAACATGGCTATAAGGCTCGCAAGGAGAGCTCAGGGGATGACATCACCCAATCCTCTTGTTGGAGCAGTTATTATAGACAGACATGGTAAGGTTATAGGAAAAGGATTTCATAAAATGGCTGGTAAACCTCATGCTGAGGTTATGGCTTTAAGGGATGCTGGCACAGTACCCCCTGGTAGCACCATGATCGTCACACTTGAGCCATGCAATCACTTTGGAAGAACACCGCCCTGCACACTTGCAATAAAGCAGGCTGGTATAAAAAGGGTGGTAATTGCCAATAGGGATCCAAATCCTGGTGTAAAGGGTGGTGGAATAGAATATCTTAGAGCATCAGGGATAGAGGTGATCAATGGCGTATGCGAAAAAGAGGCTGAAAAACTAAATGAGGATTATTTCAAACATGTTAAAACATCCTTGCCATTTGTAAGCGTTAAGATAGCAATGAGTATGGATGGAAAGATCGCAGCTCATGACAGAACATCAAAGTGGATCACATCAGGATTATCATTGCGTACGGCACACAAATTAAGGAACACAGTGGATGCCATTGTTGTTGGTGTTGGGACTATCAGACAGGATGACCCACAGCTTACAGTAAGACATGTGAAAGTGCGTCAAAGACCACTTTATAGAGTTGTGTTTGACACGAATCTTACAACCCCTGTTGATGCACAGATTGTAACAAACCAGAACAGTATTTATAAAACCATCATCCTGACATCCAGAAAAAGTTTAGATAACAGAATTAAATATGTAAGGCAGTTTGAGAAAAAAGGGGTTGAAATAGTTCCCCTGAAGACTGATAATAATGGTGTATCAACAGAGGAAGCATTGAAATTTTTAGGCAAAAGGTTTATGCATGTACTGGTAGAAGGTGGTGCAGGAATAATAGGCAGTTTTGTTAGATCACAGCTGGTTGATAAATTTCACATATTCGTAGCACCAAAGATTATAGGAGAGGATGGATTGTATCCTTTCAAAGGAGTTTTTCTGAAAACCATAGATAATGCATTGTTGCTTAAAGAGCTGAAAATTCAGAAGCTTGGTGTTGATTGTTATGTTCAGGGCTATCCAGGATGGTGATAAAATGTTTACAGGTTTGATAGAGCATACTGGGATTGTAAAACACATAGAGAAAAAGGATTCGGGTGCTTTATTGGCTGTAAGCATAAAAACACTTACCAGTGCAAATGCAGGAGATAGTATAGCTGTAAATGGTGCATGTCTGACCCTTTTATCTCTGACAGGGGATATATTCAGTTTTGACATATCAACAGAGACCATGCAACGATCAAACTTTAGTCGTTCCAGAACAGGGGATGTTGTTAATATAGAAATGCCATTAAAGGTTACTGATAGGCTACATGGTCATATTGTTAATGGACATGTAGACTGTACAGCCAGGATTGCTGGAATAAAATCATTGGGTAAGCATCATATATTTACATTTGAGCTATCAGAAAAGGCCCCTTATCTTGTAGAGAAGGGTTTTATAGCTGTGGATGGAATAAGTGTTACACCTTATGGGATTAAGGAAAGGGCATTCAATATAGCTGTTATACCTTATACGTATGAGCATACAAACCTCAATACAAAACAGGTTGGTGATATTGTTAACATAGAGTTTGATATTATTGCAAAATATGTTGAAAGTATGTTGAATAAACATAATAATGTTAAATTGACAGAAGCATTTTTAAAAGAGAAAGGATTCGCATAATGCCTATAATAAGTATAGAACAAGCAATTGAAGATATAAAACAGGGGAAGATGGTAATCCTTGTTGATGATGAGAACAGGGAAAATGAAGGTGATCTTGCCATAGCAGCAGAAAAGGTAACCCCTGAGGCAATAAACTTTATGGCTACCTATGGCAGGGGTTTGATATGTCTTTCCATGACAGAGGAAAGGTTAAACGAATTACAGATATCTTTGATGGTGAACGAAAACACATCAAGGTTTGGCACAGCATTTACAGTTTCTATAGATGCCAGAGAAGGTATTACAACAGGTATTTCAGCCTATGACAGGGCTAAAACCATCCAGGTTGCTATAGATGACAAAACAAAACCATGGGACCTTGTAAGACCAGGTCATATTTTCCCATTAAGATACAAAAAAGGAGGGGTACTTGTCAGAGCAGGACAAACAGAGGGCTCTGTTGATCTGGCAAGGTTGGCTGGTTTAAAACCAGCTGCGGTTATATGTGAGATTATGAAGGATGATGGCACCATGGCACGTATGCCAGACCTGGAAGAATTCTCACAGAAGCATAACATAGGAATAGTAACAATAGCAGATATTATTCAGTACAGAATGAAACGAGAGAGACTTGTAAGAAAGGTTGCAGAGGCAAATGTACCTACTGAGTATGGCGGAATATTCAGGGCAATGGTCTATGAGAATGATCTTGATAACAATCAACACCTATTGATGGTGAAGGGTGATATAACAACAGATGAGCCGGTTCTTGTCAGGGTGCATTCAGAATGTGTTACAGGTGATGTTTTTGGTTCATTGAGATGCGATTGTGGTAATCAACTTCATGAGGCAATGAGAATGATAAACAAAGAAGGAAGAGGTGCTATACTTTACCTGAGACAGGAAGGGCGAGGAATAGGGCTTGCGAATAAGATCATAACATATAAGCTCCAGGATGAAGGGCTGGACACAGTTGAAGCCAACCATGCTATTGGTTTGCCAGCTGACCTGAGAGATTATGGTATTGGTGCACAGATACTCGCAGATGCAGGGATAAAAAAGATGAGACTTATGACCAATAATCCCAAAAAACTTCATGCACTTGTCGGGTATGGACTTGAAGTTGTAGAAAGGGTTCCGATAGAGATTGCCCCTAACGAGATCAACAAGAAGTATTTAAAAACAAAACAGGAAAAAATGGGACATATCCTGCATATAAAATAATTAAAGGAGGGTAGATGAAGATAATTGAAGGTAAGCTAAATGGTGAAGGTTTAAAGATAGGTATAGTGGTAAGCAGGTTTAATCATTTTATAACTGATAGACTTGTTGATGGGGCTCTGGATGCACTGACAAGGCTTGGAGTAAAAAGGGATGATGTGGTAATTGTCAAAGTACCAGGTGCGTTTGAAGTACCGTTGTTTGCTAAAGAGCTGGCAAAGAAGAATGTAGATGCTGTTATAGCATTGAGTGCCATTATTAAGGGTGGCACATCTCATTATGAATATATTGCCTCAGAGGTTGCAAAAGGTATTGCGAATGCCTCACTTGAGCTGGGTTTCCCCATTGTTTTTGGGGTGTTGACCACAGAAACTATAGAAGAAGCTATAGAGAGGGCTGGTACAAAGCAGGGTAATAAAGGCTATGAAGCAGCCATGTCAGCAGTTGAACTTGCCAATCTGAAGATAGAAATGGATAAAGAAAATAATAGACAATGGGAAAAAGAGAAGAGAGAGAAGCACTCCTGAGAGCATTGTACAGTGTAGATATTTTTGGTGATTATGAGGAAAAAACTGTAAGGCTTTTGGCACAAAGGAATAAATGGGACCAAACTACCCTGAACAGGGTGCTGGCTATTCTCTCAAAACACGATGTTATTGACCGGTATATATCAAACCATCTAAAAAATTGGACCATTTCAAGGATAGCACTTATTGATAAGAATATACTGAGATTAGCTATTTATGAGCTATTGTATGAGAGGCACACACCGATGAAGGTTATCATTAATGAGGCTGTGGAAATAGCTAAAAAATATGGGACAAAGGACTCATTTACATTTGTTAATGCTGTGCTTGACGCAATTGCAAAGGAAACAGGCAGGACAGCATGAGTCTTGAGATCAACCTTGATATTTCAATTGAAAGATTACAGGATGAACCTATTGTGCTTTCCCTATTTGAAGAAAGAATGCCCATACATGGTTATCCTGGTGTTATTGATTGGGAGCTATGCGGTGAACTGTCAAGGCTGATAGCTGGCAGAATGTTTGAAAATAAAGAAAGATCCAGGATGCTTCTCTATTTGAAAGAGCAATGTAACCATGGAAGAAAAGTTTTAGTATACGGACTTGGCAGGCGATCTACCATAACCCCAAGGAAATTGTCTGTTTTAACAGAGGATCTGATGATCACACTTTCAAAACTTTCTTTATACAATGTAGTGCATGTTTTACCATCCATGCACGATGTTAATTTTGATACGTCAAGTCTGCTTGACAGTGTTGCTTACGCTATTCTTAAATTTACATCCAATCAGAACAGCATGTACAGGATGGGTTTGATGTGGGATGGGATTTCCAAATCTGATATTATAAAATCGTTTAAGTTCGCAACCGGACTTTTACCGGATGCATATTTATCCATAATAGAAAAGGAGGAATGAGCAGGACAGAGATCTGGCATGGGATCATGTCTGATCTCTTTATTGGTAAAATGGTGATAGAAAAAAATCTACTAAAAAAAATAATTTCTGCAGATGTAAGAACTGCGGGTTTGGGTGATCTTGATTCTATAGTGGAGATTGAGGAACTGTCCTACACGCATCCATGGTCAAGACATCTTATAATGGAAAGCCTCTCCAACACCAATGCTTTAAACTTTGTAGCCTTTGATAAATTTGAGCAAAAAATCTATGGATTTATATTAAATCTTTTTTTAATAGACGAGCTTCATATATTGAACATTGCTGTTGAACCGTCTTACAGACGCTGTGGAATAGGCAGTAGCCTTTTAGAGGCTTCAATTGATAAAGCAAGGCAACTTGGTGGGCGGGTGGCTTTCCTGGAGGTGAGACGTTCTAACATTAAGGCATTAACAATGTATATCAAGCACGGATTCAGGGTTGTTGGTGTTAGAAGGGGTTATTACTCTGATAACCATGAAGATGCTTTAGTTATGGAAAAGGTTTTATAGGGTGATTCAGGTGTTTACAGAACTCATTCATGAAGGTAGTGTCAGTCTGGTAGAAAAGATAAAATCTGATTTTGTGTTGTTGTCCGTGAGAATAAACAGTAAACCAGTATTCCAGCCCGGTCAGTTCATGATGATACAGGTTTCAAACAGTTATGATCCATTGCTTCTGAGGCCCTTCAGTATACTTGATAAGCATGATGATGTATATCGTTTTCTTATAAAGATCATGGGCAGGGGTACAAAGCTTATATCTGAGTTCAAAGTTGGAAGGAGACTGTTTTTAACAGGTCCATTTGGCAATGGTTTCCCATTTGATATAGGGTCTGATTCAATAGTTGTAGCAGGTGGTGCAGGGATAGCATCTGTTTTTGCATTTGTGCAGAGGTTGCATAAACATCACATTCCATATGAACTTATCTACGGAGCAAAAACATCGGATGAATTGGTTTTGCTCGATATGTTAAAGCCCTATAACCATACTATTGTTACAGATGATGGCTCAATGGGATATCACGGTGTGGTAACAGATGTATTAAAAAAGCGTATTAACCATAAACATACTATTTTCGCATGTGGTCCAACACCCATGCTCTCTGCTGTTAAAAATATAGCAACAAGACATGGTATTACATGTTACCTATCACTTGAGGCAAGGATGGCGTGTGGATTTGGGGTTTGCCTTGGTTGTACCATTTTTGATAGCAATGGTAAAACAAGAAGGGTTTGTAAAGACGGGCCGGTGTTTAGAGCTGAAGAGGTGGTGCTTGATAAAAAGATTTAACCCGAAAAATGCGTTCGCAAAATAGGGAAGTTTGTGTAATGAGTGATAACCCCGCGTCAAATATAGGTATTCTTCGAATATTAGAAAAAAAGAAACGGAATGTGATTGCATATAAACATACAAAGGACTTAAGCCTCCTTTACAACAAAAAGTCTTTGTATCTTAGGTGGATCGCAGGGTTGAACGAATGAGCAAACTTTCCTATTGCATTTTTCGGGTTAAGGGTATTGTTAAGGTATTAGCACCTTCGCTCATTGAACTTTCCCATGACATATCAGAACATCCGGAAGTGGCTTTCAAGGAATACAGAACAATGGATGTGATGTGTAATCTTCTTGCCAGACATAATTTCAAGATAAGAAAACACGTGGGAGGATTGGAAACATCCTTTATTGCAAAGTTCGGTAATGCAAAACACCCGGCAATAGCTTATATAGCAGAGATGGATGCTTTACCTGTTATAGGTCATGCATGTGGACACAATGTAAATGGGGCTATAAGTATAGGAGCAGCCATAACACTATCAAAGGTGATAAAACCTGATAAAGCCTGTGTTGCTGTGATAGGAACCCCAGCAGAAGAGATAGGGTATGGAAAACCCGAGTTGATAAAACATAATGTGTTTAAGCCATTCGATGTTGCAATGATGAGTCATGCATCCACAAAACGCATGAGTTATAGATATATGCTTGCCTTAAAAAGGATCAGAATAAGGTTTAAAGGCAGGTCTGCTCATGCTGCTGTTTACCCTGAAGAGGGCAGGGATGCACTTTCAGCTCTTATACTCGCAATAAATAACATAAATAGCCTGCGTGCCATGTTTAAGCCTTACATGAAGGTGAATGGTATTATAACGGATGGTGGCAAAGCACCCAATATCATTCCTGACTTTGCAGAGGCTTATTACTTTGTAAGGGCAATAAGCATCTCAGAGCTTGAAGAACTTATGCAATGGATAAGAAATGCGGTTTACGGGGCTGGTAAAGCTACAGGCACAAAGGCAGAAATAGTAGAAGAAGGCTATACCCAGTATCCCTTTTATGTGAATGAGAAATTGGTTGAGATTTATTCTGATGTGCTGGATACATTGGGTTTAAAGCAAACAGATGTAAGCCCGTATACAGGAATTGGGTCATCGGATATTGGACAGTTATCATATATAATGCCAACGCTTCATACATACACGCCTATAGGTACTGGTGCACACCTGCACAGCCCATCATTCAGAAAGCTTGCTGTATCAGCATCCGCGGATAAAGGTATAGTTGAAGGGGCATTGGTTTTAGCGTTGACCGGATACAGATTGATAACCAATCCTGTTTTGATAAAACAAATTCAAAAGGCGCACAAACCACAGGCTATATGAAAATTTTACTTGCAACATCTTCAACAGGCTGGAGCGGTGGTCAACATCAGGTTTATCTGCTTGCCAGGGGCTTAATGCAAAGGGGTAATACTGTTTATGTAATAACCTCTCATGACAGTGAACTCGGCAGAAGGCTTGGACTTGAAGGCATACCTGTAAAGTATTTAAGGATGAACAAAGAAGCTGATATATTCTCTGTTATAGGTATACGCAAATTTTTGAGAAATGAGAGATTTGATGTGATAAATGTTCATAGGCCCACAGCCCACACTATCCTGATGCTTGCAAATATACTATCTACCAGACGTGCTAAATTTTTTGTAACGCGAAGGGTCCCTTATGGAATCCCATCAAGAATTTCAGCAAAGATAAAATATGAATGGTTCGTGGATAGAATCATAGCCATATCAAGCGATGTAAGGCAGAGCCTTATAAACACCGGGGTAAGAAAAGAACTTATAGAAATAATACCGGATGCCATTGATGTTGATTATTTTAACAACTCTAAAGTAACCCCGGTTAAAGAGCTTATCAACAAAGGTCCAATTATAGGAACGGTTGGAAATGCAAACAAACAGAAAGGGCATGGCTATTTTATATCAGCTATACCCTATATACTTAAGAGGTATCCAGATGCCTTTTTTGTGGATGTGGGTGTAGGTGAACAGGATATAGAGCTTGTTGAACTTGCTAACAGCCTTAATGTGAGGGATAAAATTTTGTTTGCTGGTTTTAAGCAGGATGTCAGACCTTACCTTAAGGCAATGGATGTCTTTGTCTTTCCATCTATAGTCGAAGGGCTTGGGACATCTCTTCTTGAGGCTATGTCCATGCAAAAGCCTGTTGTTGTAAGTAACACAGGAGGCATGGTTGACATTATAGCCCATGAGGAAAACGGTATCTTTGTTAAGCCTGCATCAGCTCAGGATATAGCAGATGCTGTAGTTTATTTACTTGATAATCCATCTCATGCAAAAGGGCTTGGAGAAAAGGCAAGAAAAACGGTTGAAAAAAACTTTTCAGTAAGTGTTGTTGCAGAAAAAACAGAGGAGCTTTTTAAATCAGTACTATGATTTATATAGGTATCATTGCAGTGCTGGGAATTATTGTCTGGTATCTTGAGTTTAAGGCATACTCAATACCTGTATTGTATTATCATCATGTTGAACCAACTGATCCTATCAGCCCGCAGGTATTTGAGTCGCAGATGAAATACCTTATATCAAAGGGCTATACCTCTATATCTCTGAATGAATTGTATGATTTCATGATTGGTAATAGTAATGTTCCAAGGAGGAGCTTTGTGTTAACATTCGATGATGGTTTCTATTGCAATTATCGCTATCTCTTACCCATCCTTCAAAAATATAAACTCAAGGCAACGATTTTTGTTGTATCTGGTGTCAGGAAACAAACCATCAATCTTGAAAAAAGAGAACAATCAAGGGGTTATCCTTCAAGGACAGGCGCAAATATAGAATCTTCAGAAAGATTTGCAACATGGGATGAATTAAAACTGATGCTTGCCTCAGGGCTTGTGCAGGTAGAGGATCATAGCCTTTTTCATGATCGCATTTATATAAATGATAAAGTTGTAGGTTTTAACACTGGATTGGAATTTGATTGGCCCATATGGGGAGACAAAAGGCCTGGAACAGTAAAATATCAAACGGGTTCTTATATAGCGCATAAGAATTTCACAGGTGATCCAAAGCTGAATGAGTACCTTGTAAAGGTATTAAAACAACAGGGCTTGGACCCCTCGATTCCTGATACAACAAATATTCTCAAGAAGGAATACAGGGCTTATAGGGCTAACAATCCTGTAAAGTTTATTTATGAATCAGAGGCTAATTTTGTTTTGCGTTCAAAGATGGATATAGAAAAGAGCCGCAAGCTTATAGAAGAGCACGCAGGGATCAAACCCATGTTTTTTTGTTTTCCATGGGGTGAATACAACAATGCAGTAATAGATATTTTAAAAGAACTTGGATACAAAGGGGCAATAACAACGGACAAGGGACCAAATATTAAAGGGGGTAATCCATATAAAATAAGGCGGTTTAAAGTGTACAGAACAAATCTTAACTGGTTTAAACGATATTATTTTTTGCATAGATCAAGGATACTTGTTACACTCTACAGCCTGATCTATGGATGGTTATAATGGTAGGGGCTTAAAATTTTAAGCCCCTTCGGGTTCGTTCGGGGGTACCCCATCACCCATTACACAAACCTTCCTATTTAGCAAACGTATTTTTTAGGGTTAACCAATTCCCTGGTATAAAAGGTATCTGTGGAAGACAGGACAGAGTATTGTAGTCCTTCATTCATTGCAGGCAGGACACCCATCCGAAGGATGGGCCAATTGAGCAATCCATCTTTACACTGATAGATTGCTACGTGATCTCATCCCTTGCAATGACATTGTCCGACAGTTTGTTAGCTAATAGTGTTATTTTATCAATGAACGAACATATGAAATCCTTTCTGGTTGTCTTTAAAACAATCAGGTATACCCCTAAAAAGTTTACAAATGTTCTAAAAAGGGGATTTACAAAAAAACCTTGATGGTATATAAAAGCACAACAATGAAAAACTTTAAAAGGAGTTTATATGCCATATAAAGATGACACCCTATGCGGTATGTTTCAAAACCAGGCTAATAGATACGGTGATAGATATGTGTTTCTCATGGGTAAGTTTGATAAAGAAGGCAGACCCACAAACACATGGCGTTCTATCACATGGAAGGAAGCCCAGGACGAAGTAATGGACTTCGCAGCCGGGCTCATGGTATTGGGGCTAAAGAAAGGGGAGAGGGTTGCTGTATTTTCAGAGAGTAGACCACGCTGGATTATAGCTGACCAGTCCATACAGTCATGTGGGGCTATAGGTGTTCCTCTGTATCCAACATTAACAAAAGAGGAGCTTGCATTTATGTTGAATGATAGTGGTAGTAGTTTTGTAATTACCTCAACCCAGGAAAAAGCCCTCATGACCATCCAGGCATTGGGTTCAAATGCTAACTTAAAAGCACTTATTACAATGGGTCCGTGGGAAGGGACCAAACCTCAGAATGTTTATACCTTTACAGAGGTGATGGATATAGGTAAGAGGAAAGGGGATAGAAAGGCTGTAGAAGAAAGTATACAATCAGTTAAGCCTGATGATATTGCATCAATAATATACACCTCAGGAACAACAGGAAGGCAAAAGGGTGCAATACTCACTCAAAAGAATTGGGTTTCAAATATTTATCAAAGTTCTAACTCTACCTTGTTAAAGAAGGTAAGGGAGCTTGATTTACATTTAATCAGTCTTGTTCATCTGCCCCTTTGCCATGTGTACGGCAGAACAGCTGATTACCATACAAGCGGGCTTAGATTGGGTGGCATACTCGCTTTCGCAGAGAGTTTTGATACTGTTCCTAAAAACCTACTCGAAATAAGGCCCAACGTAGTTGTAAGTATTCCCAGGTTTTTTGAAAAAACCTATGATCTGGTGAGATCAACTTTTGCTAGACAGAATCCGTTTTATCGTAAACTTTTTAATTGGTCTGTTCGGCAGGGAGAAAAGTTTACAAACAGTATGGCTACAGGGACCAAACTGCCAGTGCTTGATCTGCTGAAGTTTTCAGTAGCCAATATCCTTGTATTTAACAGACTTAAAAAATCAGCTGGTCTTGATAGACTTGTTCTTGCTATTTCTGGTGGCGGCAAGTTATCAAAAGAAGTGTGTGTATTCATTAGATCCATGGGAATTCAATTGAATGAGGGCTACGGACTTACAGAAACATCTCCTGTTATAAACTTTAATGAACCGGAGTTCAGGGACATCGATGTTGATAATCTGGGCTGGTTTAAGAAAAAGATGGTGGATTGGACAGTAGATCTGATGATCACCCAACAGGCAAAGGGAAAGTCTCCTTATACAAATCCTATTCGTTCTCTGAAGTTATCAATTGCTTATAACACTGTTGCATACAGATTGATGATAAAACCCGGAACAGTGGGTAAACCAGCATTGTGGACTGAGGAAAAGATAGCAGAGGATGGAGAGATATTGGTTAAAGGGCCGCAGGTATTCAAAGGCTACTGGAATATGCCAGAGGAAACAAAAGAGGCATTTACAGAGGATGGCTGGTTTAAAACAGGGGATATTGGAGAGTTTGATGAAGATGGTTATCTCACCATAACGGATCGTAAAAAGGAGTTGTTTGTTACATCAGGTGGTAAGAATATAGCTCCACATCCCATAGAGCTTGCTTTAACTGCAAAGCAATACATAGATCAGGCATGCCTTGTAGGTGATGGAAGAAAATACATATCAGCACTTATTGTACCCGATTTCAAAGAGCTGAAGATGTTTGCAGAAGAAAATGGTATCACGTTTACAAACAATAAAGACCTCATAGAAAATCCTAAGGTAAAGGAACTTATAAAGAAACAGGTGGATGAGGTAAATGAAAGGTTGGCTCGTTATGAGCAGATTAAATATTTTACTATTCTTGACACGCCTTTTACAGTGGAAACGGGCGAATTAACACCAACATTGAAGTTGAAACGAAGGGTTATAAATCAAAAATACAAGGACGTAATAGAATCCATGTACAAAGATAATATAACTCAGGCTGTATGAGTTAAGCTGTGTTCATGGATTTGATTTAAGGCATGTTATCAGTAATAAACAAAATATAAAAAGGAGGTAAATAATATGCCAGTTATATTTCTCAGTGAAAAATTAGAAAAGGTGTCTAAAATGAATAATATGCTTAAACTTTTTATAATTCTATCTGTTGTTTTACTGGGTGCATCAAATATCTATGCAAGGCAGGTCGCAGATCCACTTGACACGCATGCAAGATTGATACTTGGTTTTGGAACAGAGACATGGGATCAGAATTCAAATATCAATGGTATACAAAAGATGCACCAATCCAATTTTTCAGGGTATCTTGAGGAGGATGCAGAAGGGTTGTACATAGCATCTCATATAACGCTTCTTGCTGGTGGTTTGGGTTCTGTAACATTCAGTGATGGGACAAGTACGTCAAATACATTTATGACAAACATCAATATGGATTTCCAGGGCGTATGTTATACAGAAAAAGGTATTGCTGTGATGATAGGTCCATACATAGGTTTGACAGCTGTTGGTATAGGTGGTGAATCAACAAGCAGTGCATTGCTTGGTTCCTCATTTTCAGGTAATGCAGAGAGTATTGTTGTATCTTCTATGGGTATTTCAGCAAGGGTGCATGCTTTTATTGGAGATCATGTAGACCTGGCACTTCAAGGCTTCTATGGCTTCTGGATACCTTATTCAAATATCACCCTTGTATCCGCGCATGCAAGCACGAGCCTGCTTGGTGGAGGGGCAAACACAACTACCATGTCCTATTATTTTGATAACATATCTGATGCTGGGGTAAATCTTGAGGTGGGTATAAGATTTATGCGTCAGTTAGGTGTGATCATCGGTGGAAGATATGAAGATATTGTAGCATCGGGTAATAACAGTAAAAATATAAACATAGATAATATTAACTCGTTTGTTGCTCTTGGCTTATGGTTTTAACCTTTGCAGGTTAGGTAACGCGCAATTTGTTTAAAAGTGTAAATACCAGGATAGGGCTATGCCTGAAGATACTGCACGCATTCAGAAAAGATAATACCATTAACCCGAAAAATGCATTTGCGAAATAGGGAAGTTTGTGTAATGAGTGATAACCCCGCGTCAAATATAGGTATTCTTCGAATATTAGAAAAAAAGAAACGGAATGTGATTGCATATAAACATACAAAGGACTTAAGCCTCCTTTACAACAAAAAGTCTTTGTATCTTAGGTGGATCGTGCGACCCATGCTCTGCATGGGTACCCCGAACGAATGAGCAAACTTTCCTATTGCATTTTTCGGGTTAACCCGAAAAATGCGATAAGTGAATTTTAGTTAGTATCCCTGAGCTATTATGCCCTCTGCCCTTTCAAGTTGTGCAATGGCTATATTGTACTGATAGATGGTTTGTATATAAACAGCGCTTGTTGAAGCAAACATGGTTTCTGCATCCGTAAGTTCTATTATAGAACCAGCACCAGTGGCATATCGTTCCTCTGCGAGCTCAAGGTTCAATTTAGCACTGTCCATTGCCTTTTTAGATGCTATTATACTATCCTTTGCCTGCTGAAGGTTAAGCACAGCCTGCTTCACCTGTAAAACAATACCCTGTTTCAAAACATCTAACTGTGCCTCTGCATTGCGCTGCCTTGCCTTAAGTTCTTCATACCTACCATATGTATTAAAACCAGAAAATATTGGAAACTGCACACCCAGGCCTATTGCCCAGTTCCATGTCAATGGTGTCTGATAACCTGCCCAGCTATATCCACCCGTACCAATAATGGATGGTAGATTGGATGCCAATGTAGATCTTTCAGATGCTTTTATACTTTCCAGAGTAGCATAAAGTGATTTTATCTCTGATCTGTTATCCATGGCTGTCTGGATGGCTGTTTGAAAATCTGTATCATTTGTAGTTTGTGTCATTGTATCTAAAATACTTATAGTGGTATTGGTATTCTTTAATCCCATGGCATTTAAAAGATTTACCATTGCGAGTTCCACATTATTCTTTGCTGTTATCATATTTAACCGTGCATTTGCATAGTTTGTTTCAGCAGTTGCAACATCTATACGGGATACCCTTCCAACCTCGAAAAAAGCTTTTGCCTGTTCAAGATGTGTTTTACTCTTTTCCTGAACCTTTGCAGCAACATCAGATAGGTGCTGTGCTGCAAGCAATCCATAGTACCCCTGGGTCACATTGAATATTACATCTGCCTTTGTAGTTTGTTCATTGTACCGGGATGACTCCACTGCTTTTTGTTGTGCTCTTATTGCATAAAGCCTCTGACCAAAATTGGTCAGCAACCAATTAAAGCCAATAGAGGCTGTATAATAATCATAGGATGTATTGCTCTCAGGAGAGGTTACTCGTGATGGAAAAAGCCTTGAAAGTGCAGGGGGAAAAACATAGTTGTTTGTCTCTCTTGTATACCCTCCCTGTGCACTTATCCATGGGTACCATGCGGAACGTGCCTGTGTTAATATTTCCCTGTTCACGTCTGTCAATGCTACACTTGCCCTTATCTGTGGTTGTTGTTTGAGAGCAATGTCAATACACTGTTTTAAAGATAAAGGTTGATCCCCATCTGCATACACTGAACTGTTAAGCGTGTTCAACACCATGAAAACAGCTAATGCGATCATGTTTATTTTACAAAAATATGCCTTTATCTTATACATGCTCTACTCCCATTATTTAAGCTCCTCATCCTGTTTTATGGTTCTCTTAAATCGTTCTTCAAAGATCGTGTAAAGTGTTGGTATCAGAAGCAATGTTAAAAATGTTGACACAAACAGACCACCAATAACCGCACGTGCAAGTGGCATATTCGTTTCACTGCCAGTGCCAATCCCTATTGCCATTGGAATAAGCCCAAGGATCGTTGCAAGGCTTGTCATAAGAATGGGTCTTAATCTTGTCCTGCCTGCTTTCACAACCGCCTGATGTAGCTCCACACCTTCTGCCCTTAATCTGTTTGTGTAATCTACAAGCAATATACCATTACTCACCACTATGCCAATCATCATGATTACTCCCATAAACGATTCTATGGATAATGTTGTGTTGGTGAGGAAGAGCATCCATATCACACCTATCATGCCCATTGGCACTGAGAACATAATTATAAAAGGATCAAACAAAGACTTAAATTGTGATGCCATGATCATGTATACAAGCATGATGGCAAGCAACAATGCAAAAAACATACTTGAAAATGCGCCCTTTTGCTTTGCAACTTCACCACTCATATCTATGTAAAAGCCGGGTGGCAGTTTAAGCCTGGAAAATTGATTTGATAGATCCTTTGCGACATCACCAAGTGGTCTGCCTGTTGCATTGGCTGTTATATGGATCACCCTCTGCTGGTATTTTCTCTCTATTAAAACAGGACCAACGCCCTTTGTTATTGTTGCAATATCCTTAAGAAAGATGGTTTTCCCATTGTATGTGGGCAGTGGGAGGTTCTCTAAGTTCTGTATATCTGTTGTATATCTCTTATCCATCTGGACAACAATGTAATACTCATTTCCAGATACAGGATCCGTGTATATGGATGGAAAGATATTGAGGCTTGAGCTCATGGCAGTGAGTACTGTATTTGCAACTATCCTCTGATTAACTCCAGCCAGTGCAGCCTTTTCCCTGTCCACATTAATATCAAGCTCAGGGTAATTTTCTCTTCTGCTTATCATAACATCCGTAACACCCGGTGTTTTACGCATGATAGATGCAACTACCTCTGCCTCTTTTGCAGCTGTTGCAAGGTCATAACCATAAAGTTCCACGTCGATAGGAGCTGTTGAACCAAAGTTCATAATACGGGAAACAATGCCTCCTGATATGAAGTATGTTTGTACTCCTGGTATTGCCCCTTCTATACGGTTCCTTACCATGTTCATGTACTCTATATCTGTTTTATGCCTTTTGTCCGGTGTAACAAGGTTCACCTGGATCTGAGCTGTGTCAGGACCTGTGTTCTGGCTCCATATTGCAGCAAATCCTGAGGGTAATCCTTCGTTTGTTATTATCGTTTTAATATCCTTTGCAGGGATTACCTCTCTTATCATGTCCTGAAGCTGTTTTACATATTGGTCTGTTATCTCCAGTCGTGTACCTATAGGCGCACGTACTATAATAAGGAACTGGCTTTCATCTGTTTGAGGAAAGAATTCTGTTCCTATAAATTTCATCAAAAACAGGGAAATAACAAATATGCCGCCTATGCCGTACACAACAAGCTTTCTATGGGATAATGCCCATTGCAACATGGATTGATAGGTATTATCTATTTTATCAAAAAAGGCTTTGCTCTTTGCAAAAATTCTTTCATAGAATTTCTTTGATTGTAAACTGTATTCTTTTTCTGGTTTGAGATATTTCCTGGTAAGCGCTGGTATTACTGTAAGAGAAACAAAATACGATGCAATCAATGCAAAAGAAATGGTTAATGCAAATGGTTCAAATAACAGTTTTGCTATGCCAGTTATAAATACTACAGGAAAGAACACTGAAATGGTAGTTATAGTGGATGCAAGCACAGGCATGGCAACCTCTTCTGTGCCATCAAGGGCTGCCTTTATAGCACCCTTACCCATGCCCCTGTGCCTGTATATATTTTCAAGCACAACTATGGCATCATCAACCAGCCTTCCAACGCTTAAGGTTAAAGCTCCAAGTGTAAATGTGTTTAGGGTCTGGTGCCCTACAAAATAGAGCAGTATGAATGTAACCATTACAGAGAGTGGAATGGAAAGAGAGATGATCAATGTGCTTGTGAAACTTCTTAAGAAGATCAGTATTATAATGAATGCAAGTATAGACCCCTGAATAGCCTCATGTATAAGACTGTTTATTGCCTGCCTGATGTATATGGATTGGTCAAAAGCCAGATTGAATTTAACACCCTCTGGTATGTTTAACATATGAGGTAGAAGTGCCTTTACCTCATCAACAACATCCACTGTGTTTGCTCCAGGGGTTTTGTTAACCATCAGATAAACACCCTGCCTTCCATTTATCCTTGCTATATTGGTTTGCGTCTGTGCACTATCCACAACATGGCCCACATCACTTATATGAATAGGAATTCCGTTTACAACCTTTACAACAATATTGTTCATAGGTGGCACATACTTAAACTGATTTGTTGTAAAAAGGTTATAGTCGAGATTGTTGATCTTCATGTCACCACTTGGCAGTATAAAGTTTGCATTTGTTACTGCATTGATAACATCCATGAAGGATACATTCTTTGCTATAAGCTTTTCCGGATTGAGATCCACGTTGATCTGTCTTATGAGCCCTCCATTTACAGTAGCAGAGGCAACATGGGGCAGATGCTCAATCTGTGGTTCTATAACATTTGTGGCAAGGTCATTGAGCTGAAGTCCATTTAGTTTATCACTTGACACAGTAACCATGCAGACAGGTATGTTTGATATATCAAACTTAACAACAAATGGCTGTTGTATACCTGGTGGTAACTGGCTCATGATACGCTGTATGTTCTGTATGATATCAACAGAACCTTTATCCACATTAGCACCCCAGTTGAAGAATACCATAACCAGTGAAAAGCCTTCCTTGGATGTTGACTGTATATAGGAAACATCATTTACAGCAGAAACTGCTTTTTCAATAGGATAGGTTATAGCCCTTTCCACATCCGCTGGACTCGCGCCAGGGAAAAGTGTACCTACAACAACAACAGGCATTGTTATGTTTGGGAACACATCTATTGGAAGCTTGTTTACACTTGTTGCACCAAGTACAACAACTGCTATGGCAAGCATCAGTATTGCAATGGGATTTTTTAGTGCAAATCTGGATAATGGCATTACATTATACTCTTTTCTATCTGTTTTGTTACCCTTTGTATCTCCACCTTCTGTCCATCGTGTATCATGTTCTCTCCCTGCACAACAATTTCATCAGCCGGGGTTATTCCGGTTTTGATTTCGATCATACCATCTGATTCTATACCAGGCTGGACAGTAACAAGCTTTGCAACACCCTCAGAGACAACAAATAAACTTTTATGATCATCCTGAGTCATCACGCATGAGGCTGGCACTGCAAGTATGTTTCTGTGTATTTTGGAAACAATATGCACCTTTGCAAACATTCCTGGCTTCAGTATATGCTGGGGATTCGGTATATCAACCTCTGATGCCATTGTTCTTGTTACAGGATCAAGAGATGGAGCAACCCTGGTTATACGCCCATGGAATACCCTTTCAGGATAAGCATCTGTAACAACAGTAACAGGCATACCCACATGAATATCAGGCACACTATGTTCAGGAATATTGATCATAAGCTTCACTGTATTTATATCAACAAGCACAAGCAGAGGTGTTGCCGGCACCATCTGGGTCGAACCGGGTATCAGCGTTCCAGGATCAACATATCTGTTTGCTATATAACCATTGAATGGTGCTCTGATAATGGCATAGCTGAGATTGAGAGCAGCAAGGTTTTTTGCTGCCTTTGTAACATCATAATTTGTTCTTGCCATGTCAAGGTCGTTCTGAGCAATGAGTTGTTTCTTTATAAGCTTTTTTGCCCTCTCATACTGAATACTTGCATATTCAAAGTTTGCCTCTGCCTGCTGGTATTGATTCTGCAAATCCTGATAGTTTATTACAGCAAGCACCTGGCCCTTTCTGACCTTATCACCTATGTCCACAGGGATTTTATCAAGATAGCCTCCAACACGTGCAAAGATGTTTGCCTGCTGGTACGCGAGAATACTTCCTGTTAGCGTTAAAGTGGATTCCAATGTCATTTGCTTCGGGTGTTCTACGGTTACAATTGGTGTGATGGCGGTTTTAACAGTTCCCTTTTTTATACTTTTTATTCTCACAATAACTATAGCAAGAAGCACCAGTATGCTTATTACTGCAATTAATACATTTTTCTTTTTCATAAACATTTTCCTCTTTATTTTACTCTTTACCTCTCACACAATCTGAATATTTGTTCAATTTATGAATGCTGATTTCCCAATTTATTCATAACAGGATAAAAGTCAAGCGTTTTTAAAATGCGTTTAACCCGAAAAATGCGTTTGCAAAATAGGGAAGTTTGTGTAATGAGTGATAACCCCGCGTCAAATATAGGTATTC
>JBMFUY010000017.1:0-22665 GCA_049966275.1 bacterium | reverse complement strand
AACAAAAAGTCTTTGTATCTTAGGTGGATCGCAGGGTTGAACGAATGAGCAAACTTTCCTATTGCATTTTTTTGGTTTATTCTTGTAACTTAAAAGGAAAAGAGTTGGAGGCATACTGATCAAAATATTCTGGTTTGGAGTAATATGATAACACCTGAAAAAATAAGGAACATAGGTATAATCGCCCATATAGACCATGGTAAAACAACACTTGTGGACGCAATGCTTAAACAGGCTGGCATATTCCGCAACAATGAAGAGGTTGTGGAAAGGGTTCTGGATTCTTTTGAGCTGGAAAGAGAACGTGGTATCACAATTCTGGCAAAGAACACGGCAATAAGATATGCTGATTATAAAATAAACATTGTTGACACCCCTGGACATGCAGATTTCAGCGGAGAAGTGGAAAGGGCTCTTTCGATGGTTGATGGAGTATTGCTAATAATAGATGCCATAGATGGCCCAATGCCACAAACACGGTTTGTATTAAAAAAAGCACTTGAGAATAGGTTAAGGGCTATTGTTGTTATTAATAAAATAGATAGACCCGAGGCAAGGCCACAGGAGGCTCTGGATGCTGTTTCAGAACTATTTCTGGATCTCGCTGTTGATCCTTCTCAGCTTGACTTTCCAGTTATATATGCATCAGCAAGAAATGGAACAGCAACAACTTCATTGGATAAACCACCATCAACACTAAAACCGTTGTTTGATGCAATTGTGGAGTACATACCCCATCCTGATATCAATGAAAATGATGATTTTGAGATGATGATAAGTCAGCTCTCCTATGATCAATACATGGGTCCGCTTGTTATTGGAAAGGTAAAGAGTGGGAAATTACATCCAGGGGATAATGTTTATGTTCACGGAAAGGGGCAACAGGCTATGTTAAAAAAGGTACTAAAATTATTCACATTTGAGGGACTACAACGGGTTGAGATAGATGAAACAACCCCTGGTGATATAATAGCAATTGCAGGCATAGATACACATGATATTGGAACAATTGTCACAACAAGAGAACACATTGCTCATGTTGAAGGTATAAAGATTGATGAGCCAACCATAGCAGTGCAGATGCTTGTTAACAATAGTCCATTTTCAGGAAGAGAGGGGAGATTCTTTACATCCAGACATCTTAGCGAACGACTGGCAAAAGAGGTGAAATCTAACCTGTCATTAAGGGTTACTCCGACTGATAGCCCTGATGTGTTTGATGTTGCAGGAAGAGGAGAACTCCACCTATCTATACTGTTTGAGACTATGCGAAGGGAAGGATACGAATTTCAGGTAGGTATGCCAAAGGCAATACTGAAGAATATAGATGGTAAAACAATGGAACCCATAGAAGAGTTAACTGTAGAGGTTACAGATGAATACTTTGGAAAGGTGATAGAAAAGATAGGACCAAGAAAGGGTGAATTGCTACACTCCCACAAAACACCTTCAGGATTAACGCGCTTAACCTTTTTAATACCCTCACGCGGTATTATAGGTCTACGCTCAGAACTACTGCTTGAAACCAAAGGAAATGTCGTAATGCACCATCAATTTATAAAATACGACGTGTACAGGGGTGATATGCCAACAAGGAAAAAGGGTGTACAGATAGCAAAGGAACAAACAGTGGCAGTTGCTTATGCACTATGGTTCTTACAGGAAAGAGGACCATTGTTTATATCCCCTGGTGATAAGGTATACGGAGGTATGATCATAGGCATTCATAACAAGGAAACAGACCTGGTTGTAAATCCTGGTAAGAAAAAGCATCTGTCCAACGTAAGGGCTGCAGGCTCTGATGAGGCTATAAAGCTTATTCCACCAATAACATTAACAATAGAGTATTGTCTTGGTTTTATAAAAGACGATGAATTGATAGAGATCACACCACAATCTATAAGATTAAGAAAAAAGGTTCTTGACCATATAGAACGAAAAAGGTTAAAAAGATATTCAGAACAGGAGATAGAAGGTGACGAATAAACAAATTCTCATTATTGAGGATGATAAAGATATTTCAAACCTTATATCCCATTATGTTAAACAGGAGGGATTTGTTCCGATTACAGCCATGGATGGGGAAGAAGGCTTATGGCAAACAAAGACAAAACTTCCTGCTCTTATCATTCTTGATTTAATGCTTCCACGCAAAAATGGCTACGAGGTAATGAAGGAACTTAAAAGTAGCAGGGAGGTAAAGGATATACCTGTTATAATACTTACTGCAAAATCGGATGAAATAGACAAGGTTGTTGGTTTAGAACTTGGCGCGGATGACTATATTACAAAACCATTCAGCCCAAGGGAACTAATTGCAAGGGTAAAAGCAGTGATGCGTCGTATTGAATATTCAGCACCTGAAACCAAAAAAACGAAGATTGTATTTGATAAATTAGAAATAGATGATATAAAACATGAAGTTAGAAATAATGGGCAGATCGTAAACCTTACATCAAAGGAGTATCAACTGCTAAAGTATTTCTTAGAACATAGAGGAATAGCGCTTTCCAGAGATACTTTATTACAGGAGATCTGGGGGTATAACTATTTTGGAACAACCCGCACAGTTGATGTTCATGTTTCACGATTGAAGAAAAAGATGCCAGAATTAAGCAAATATATTCAAAACATAAAGGATATAGGATACAAATTCTCTGATGAATAAATCAGCATTCATTATATTTTCAGGCGTTTCTCTTGTTACAGGCATTATTGCCCTTTTACTAAAAAATGCCGGTATAGAGCTATCCATATTTGTAATGCTGATCATCTCTGTATGCATTGGTATTGTGGCTGCCATTGCTTATGCAAAACGGGTAAAAAGTTTGATCAAACAAATTATCTCTGATGCAAAAAATCTATTACAGATCTATAACCTCCCCTACTCTCCTTCTCCTGGTATGGATGATATAATGTATATTTCCAAACAGATCATAGTAAAAGCAAAGGAATCAGAAAACCAATTGAACAAAAGTATAGAAGATATAAAAAAGATTATGGATACTATTGAGATCGGTATACTTGTTGTTAACAAACGGGGAAATGTGGTCTATGCAAATGACTACATAAAAAATTTTGCCTCATTGGGCAGGGATCTTACAGGCATGTATTTTCTGGATATCATAAGGAGTTATGAAGCTGAAGCTCTTTTTAACACTGCGATCTCTGAAAACAAGCCTCTCCAAAAAGATATATTGCTTTTGGCTCCAGAGGAAAAGAAATTCAGTCTTCGCATTAAGAATATAGAGTATTGCACACAGGAACAATGTTATCTAATGACACTAAAAGACATAACAAGGCTTAAACAAATAGAAATGATAAGACAGGACTTTATAACAAATGCTTCACACGAATTAAAAACCCCATTAACATCCATAATAGGTTATATAGAAGCCCTAAAAGAAAATTATAATAAAGACTTTGTTGATATTGTTTACAATAATGCAAAGAGAATGCAGAGGATCGTTGACGACATGATCATGCTCTCAAAGGCTGAAAGAGGAGCAAATGAGCTCAATTTAAAAGAAGTAAACATTACCGAGGTTATAAAAGAAATCCAATCTTTGTTAATTAATGAAATTGAGAAAATGAAACTAAAATTTATAATTAATATCCCGGATGAATACGATACAATTTATGCAGATAGAGAGGCACTGTTCCATATTCTATTGAACCTCATTGATAATGCTGTGAAGTACAACAAAGAACGAGGAGAAGTCAGTGTTTGCGCATCAGAGCGTGGGGATCAGATAGAGATAGCGGTTCGAGATACCGGTTCAGGTATTCCTTCAAACGAACTCAATAGAATCTTTGAGAGATTTTATACTGTTGATAAAGCCCGTTCCCGTGCACTTGGAGGAACTGGTTTGGGACTATCCATTGTAAAGCACTTTGTTTTAGCACATAATGGGAAAATATGGGTGGATAGCGAATTAAACAAAGGTAGTGCCTTTCATTTCACAATGCCCAGGAAAGAAATAAAAGCGCCTGATGGGATTTGAACCCATGACCTACGGAGCCGGAGTCCGTCGCTCTATCCGCTGAGCTACAGGCGCGATATAAAATCCTTTACAATCCACCAATGTTTAATTTACTTCCATGCATTGATAATATCAGTAGATGACGAAACGACAACCATCCTTGTTAACACCTTCAGTGCAAGTTCATGCATTTCTCTGTCCATTGATGATACAGTATCACTAACAACAACAGGATAAAAACCTCTGTTTGATGCATCCCTGGCACTTGAAGCAATGCCAATTTCTGTAGATATACCGGTAAATACAATGGTTTCTATGCCTCTATTCCTCAACAGATACTCTACATGTGTACCTATAAAAATACTTGCTGTATGTTTGGCTATTACAATATCCTCATTTGATGGTGTAATCTCATGGGCTATCTCAGCATCTATAGAACCTGGCTTCATAAATGATGGTAATTTTGAAGGATCGTCCACACCGAATCGCTTCATTGAGGCATAAATAGACCACGAGGAATTATACTGAGGCGGCAGCGGTGTTATCTTTGTGTATATTACAGGTATCATTTTTTCTCTGGCTTTACTTATCAGTGTCTTTAGATTTGATATAAACTCTTGCCTGTTGAATATGTTATTCACAAGTGCGTTCTGAACATCCCATACCACAAGTACTGTGTGCCCTGGTTCTACAATTTCCTTTAAAGAATCGTAAATAATCTTGTTAAAAGATGTTTTCATGTTATTGTCCTCCTATTTCTGGATAGGATATTGATGTTTAATAAAAATTTCAACCTTGGAAATGGCTATTGATCCAGAATACCTTCAATGGATAAAACTACTTCTACAATCTCTGGATCAAACTGAGAACCTGAAAATCTTCTCAACTCATCCATTATTTCTTTTTTTGTTTTACCCTTTCTGTAAGGTCTATCAGACCTCATTGCATCTATTGCATCTGCAACAGATAAGACCCTGGCAAGCTTCGGTATCTGCTCACCCTTCAAACCTGCTGGATAACCTGATCCATCATAAAATTCATGATGATGTCTTATGATCGGAATAATATGCTTCAATTGTTTAATAGGATTTATTATCTCTACCCCCTGATCCGGATGTTGTTTTACTAAAGCCCATTCGCTCTCGCTAAGTGATCCGTTCTTATCAAGTATATCAGAATAAGTGGCTATTTTACCTACATCATGTAAGAGGGAGGCTACTTCAAGATCTTTCAAACTTTTTTCATCAAATCCCATTGCTTTACCAATAGCAATAGCATACCTGGCAACGCCCGCAGAATGTCCTGCTGTCCACTTTGATTTTGCATCTATAGCCTTTGACAGGGATTTAATAATTGATAGAGAAGATTCTTCAAGATCGTTTATCAGTCTTATATTTGCAAGTGCCACTGAGATCTGTGAACCAAGTTTTTCACCTGTCAGAAGATCTTCATGGTTAAAAGCAGACACACGTTTTGAATAAAAGCTTAATATACCTATTATATCATCACCTATAGTCAATGGTATCCTCATTACAGACATAAATCCATTGTGGAGTAGTCCCCATTCATAAGGCAAAAGTTTTTTTACCTCACCTAAATTATGGATGTATTGGGGTCTACCTGTTTTTACAACCTCTGAAGCACTTGTATCGTTTATTGACAAAAATGCCCCAAACGAAGGAAATATCCGACTGGATCCTTTTACAATATTAAACCCTGTTTTGTCTTTATCAAAAAGCATAATATCTGATACGTCAGATGGTATTGCCTTATTTGCCATTCTTATTACTGTATCAAGAACATCTATTGAGGTTAGATTTGATAGAATACTTCTATCTATCTCATACATAGTATTTATCACTTCAACTCTGTGAGACAATTCCATTGTTTTTTCAACAGATTCCATGTAAAGTTTTGCCTGCTCTAATGCAACTGAAACCTGATTTGCTATACCAATAATGGCATTATAATACCTCTGTGTGAAACGCGAAGGATTATACCCTTTTTTGAAATACACACCTATAATCACACCAAGCCATTCGTCCCTTTTTAGCAATGGAATAATAATCAGCGTGTTTATTTCCTGTATACCTATATAATCAAGTATTGAAAACCATGTTACTTCCTCTTGTTTTACATCAACAATTGGTAAAAATAGGTTATTATTTATTTCACTGTGAAAAAATTTTACCAGAAATGGCTTACGAAGATCTAAAAACCTGTTAAGGTGCTTTAACTTTAAAGTCTCTGTTTTAAATAGAGGTAATAACTCCTTTGGCAAATCCACCTGTTCAGCTGGCACAAATTCATCCTGTCTTGCATCCAGTAAATAAGACATGGTAATATTGGATCCTGTTATTCTCTTGCTGGCTTTTACTGCTTCCATCATAAGTTTGTTTATATCTGTAATAGTGGAGATCGCCTCTGATAAAGCAAGTAATTCAGATGTTATTTCCATCTCTTCTCTAAGCCTTTGTTCAGATAATTTGCGCTGTGATATATCCCTGTAGGTTAATACCACACCTTTTATATTGGGATCATGGATTAAATTTACAGCGGATATTTCAAACCAGTGGTATGTCCCGTCTTTATGCAAATATCGTGCTTCCCCATTATAAATAACATTTGGTTTGTTTATTATATGATTAAAAGTTTTTATCACCTTTGGCAGATCTTCAGGATGAAGAAGCTCAAGAGCGTTTTTGTTTAATCTTTCCTGTATCTTATATCCTGTAACAGTTTCAAACGATGGAGATATATACTGGCTTATACCTTTTTCATCTACAATTGTAATGACATCAGTGCTATTCTGAATGATTGTACGAAAACGTTCTTCACTACGCTTAAGCTCTTCTTCTATATTTTTACGAGCTGTTATATCTCTGGTATCAAGAACTATACCATTGACAATGGGGTTGTTTAACATGTTAGTGGCGCTAACCTCAACCCATATATAGTTGCCATCCCTTGCAAGGTAACGAGCCTGAACAGAATAGGAACGACCTGGATCGCTCAACAATTTTTTATAAGCAGATAGTACAGTTTCTTTGTCTGCAGGATGAACAAGATCAAAAACATTCTTACCAAGCATCTCTTCAGGATTATAACCACCCACATTACTGAATGATGAAGAAGCATATTTTCTATTCCCATGTTCATCTATAATAACTATTGAATCATAACTGTTTTGTACAATTGTTTTAAAAAATTGTTCACTTCTCTTTAATGCTTCTTCAGCCCTTTTCCTGTTCTCGATTTCCTGTTCAAGTTGTGTACTACGCCTGTTCAGTTCATTCTCTATGTTTTTGTACTCAGTTATGTCTCTTGAATTAACAATTATTCCATCTACCTCAGGCACATCCAGCATGCTTTTTGCCCTTATATCAAGCAAATGCCATGAACCATCTTTGTATCTGAATAAACTCTGCAGCTCCCGAACCGCGCCTGGATGACTTATCAGATATGCAAACACCTCTGTAATTTCTTTAAGATGCTCAGGATGAACAAATTCTGTAAATTTTTTCCCGATTACTTCTTCAGGTGGGTAGAAATCATCACTGTTGTATGCTCTGTTTTGATAGCGTATAAATCCATCTTTATCCAGAACTGTAATCTTGGACTGTAGGTTTTCAACGATATATCTATAAAATAATAACTCATCCCTTTTAACAACATTCCTCTCTTGTTCTGTCAAGTTAACTTCGTTTTTTTTGATATTGTGTTTTTTATGTGGCATAAATTGAACATAATGTATATCGCACAATCAGTCAAGATTATCAAGAAAAATAATGATATACTTTATATTGTTAGGTTTTACATGACTTGATGCGATTTATTGACAAACCTATCAATAAATATTATTTGTCTGATCAAAGGGAGGGGATATGGATAATTTTTTAACATTACCACCTGAGATACAGAGGAAAAGGGCATTCAATAATCTGTTAACCTATATAAAGCACTATGTCTATCCGTACCATCCATACATCAGAAAAACCTACAAGGAACTGGGGATAGATCCATCCAGAATTAAAACATATGATGATTTTATCCAGCTACCGATTATAACAAAATCTGAATACAGGAAAGATCCATTATCCTTTATACTTCAACCTACATTTCCAACAGCAGAATTCCAAAGTAGATATGATACTGCAATGATAAGCAAACGTCTTCTGATAAAGTATCTATCTCAAGCAATATTCAACATACCAAGGGACAGGGTTCAGGCATACAGAGAGATAACCTTCAAGGAAAAGATAATGCGCAGGATTATTCATGAATGGTTCCCTATACACTTCCATGCAAGTGCTGGTTCTACTGGCGAACCTACTCCAGCGGTCTACACATTCTACGATATAAAGAAGGTTCTAAATGAGCTTGCATATATTGTATTTTTAGAGCCCAAAGACCTTCCGCCAGATGCTCCAAGAGCAACCTTTGAGAAGATCAATTTCAATACTTTTCCTGGTGCACCACACCTTGCATTCTTTCAGGCTGTACTTACGAAGTTCCTGGTCGGAGGCTCCAGCTTTGATTCATTTGGAGGCAAGGTAATTCCAACGGAACAACAAATAAGGCTTTTTGCTCAAGAGAAGTTTAATAGCATAACTTCTGTTCCTTCATACCTTGTTTATTGGTTGAGAAAAGCAGTACAGATGCATGAAGCAGGTGAGATACCGGACATGCCTTTTTTTGAAGGCGTTATTCTTGGAGCTGAGGGTGTGTCACCTGAACTTGAGGCGTATATCCTGGAGCTTGCAAAAAGGCTTGGTGCACATCCAAAATTCAGGATCGCTTCTTCATACGGTTCAACAGAGCTGAAATGGGCTTTTTTTGAGCCAGACTATGATTGTGGTATCCATCTTGATCCAAGATTTTATTTCTGGGAACTGCTCGATCCTGAAACAAAAAAACCTGTTAAACAAGGTGAATCGGGCATATTGGTGTTCAGTCATATAGGATGGAGAGGAACTGTATTTGTTAGATACTGGACTGGGGATCTTATAAAAGGAGGGCTTTCATTTGAGAGGTGTCCGAGGTGTGGGTTTACAATGCCAAGACTATATCCGCCCATTGTCAGGTATGATAAAGATTTTACAAAGATAAAGGGTACAAAGGTGCTTTTACCTGATCTGATCACCGCGATCAGGGATATTAAAGGTGTCGAAAACTTTCAAATTATAATAGACAGAAAGGTTCCCAATGATCCATTCTCAATGGATACAATAAAGATCAGAGTGCATCCTCATGAGGGAACAAATAAAGATAGGCTTACTGAATTGATAAATCAAAGAGTAAAGGCATTTATAGAGTTAACCCCTGATGAGATTATATTTGAAGATGATGGTAAGGCTATTGAATCTGATCTGTTTTCAAAAACAGGCATTAAAGCTGAATATGTAATAGATAAAAGGCAAGCAACATAATCATCCATTTTGCATAGGTTTATGATTCTGATAGCTGAGTACTTAGAAAATCTGCCAATTATAATTTGTACAATAGATTTTAAATTCATTATAAAAACATCTATTCTATCCCGCATTTTCTAACGGGGTTTATATGTAACCACATTCCACATCTTTTTTCTAATATTCGAAGAATACCTTTATTTGACGCATGACCCTTCCCTTAGGGTGGGTAACCCATCACTCATTACACAAACTTCCCTATTTCGCAAACGCATTTTTGGGGTTGATTGTAACAATGCCATGTATGTGATTTGGCATTATTACATATTCAACCGATTTAATATAATCAATGAAGCAATCTATCCGTACATGTAAGGCAGTATGTATGGGGAATACTTCACCTGTGGCTGGCGCAATGACATAAACCAATTCATTCAGTTCAACATGTTATAAACTTCTACAGTGGATTGACATACTCTATATTTTTGTTAAAGTATTAGTATGGATGATAAATTGGTGTTTAGAGATAAGATCATATCTGAACTTGATAGGTTGGGATACAGAAAAAGCTCTAAAAGAAACGCCATAATAAGTGCTTTTGTTACGAGTGATAAGCATCTAAATGCAGATGAATTGTACGATATAGTTAAAAAGAATCATAAAGGAATAGGTTTTGTTACTGTTTATAGAACGCTTAAATTACTCGCGAGATGTGGTTTTGCAAGAGAGGTTGACTTTAAAGATGGCTTTACAAGATATGAGATTAATGATGAGCCTTCTGTACAGCACGATCACCTTGTATGTATAAAGTGTGGAGCTGTTATAGAATTCGAGGATTCAGAGATAAAAGGTTTAAAAGATAGAGCTTCAAAACAAGCTGGTTTTAAACCTATTTTTCATAGATTGGAGATATTTGGTATATGTAAAAAATGCCAGGATAAAGGCAAAATAAAGGATCAGGCTTACAAACATTAAAAGGATATTAAAAATGAGATTGAGTTCTAAAGAAATAAAGGATCTGAGCGAATTTCTGGTTAAAATACTAACAGATAAAAATCTCTTTTTAAAGCAGGTTAAATTGGATGACGTCCGTGCTGATATATACAATATTATTCTTGAGGATATGGAGATGGAGGATAGATTGAATGAAGAGGTAAAGGATATTATGGAGAGGTATGAAGCAGAACTAAGAAGTGGTAAACTGGATTATAACAAACTTTTTAATATGATAAAACAACAACTTATAAAAGAGAGAAAACTTATTATATGAGCAGGTTAAGTGATGAGAGAATAAGCAAATTAGCACATAATATTATAAACAATCTTATTTCAAAGCAGCTTGTGGATCCAACAAGAAGAGGGGAGTTGCTGAGTGTTATAAAAAATGGATTTTTAGAGTTTGAAAAATTCAACGATTATATTGATGCAAGGGTTAGAGAGAGGATAGCTTCCTTATCGAGGAAGGTGCCAGAGGGAAGCGAAGAGTGGAAAATCCTGTATGCAAAGTATAAAGAAGAGATATTAAAAAAACAGAAGATTGGAAGTATAAAAATTTAGGAGGGCAAGATGAAAGAGCTTATAGAAAAGATAGCCAAGGCTATGGTAGACAATCCGGATCAGGTCAGCGTTACAGAGATCGAAGGAGAACGCACTATTGTGCTTGAACTGAAGGTGGCTAAAAACGATGTGGGGAAGATTGTAGGGAAGGATGGTAATCATGCTAAAGCAATAAGAACGATACTGCTTGCTGCAAGTGGGAAAAAAGGGAAGAGATACAATCTTGAGATTATAGGATAGTATTTAAATTTATCATAGATGTTGTATGGATTTTATAAAGGGTGTACCTAAACTGAACCCTGATTTATCATACAATAGTTTAAATCTAACCCCTGTTGAAGGCTATCTGCTTTCACGTATAGATGGTGTAAGTTCAGTAGAAGATATTGCTTCTACAAGCGGGCTCCCTTTTGATCAGGCAATCGAGATAGTAAAATCATTGTGGAATAAAAAGGTTTTTTCTATTGATGGTATTGAAGTTCAAGAAACTGGTTCAGAAAAACAGAACAATATAGCTTTGACACAGGAAGAACGGGTAAACATTGAGAAAATGCTGGAATTGGTTGAGAATGGCAATTACTACCAGATGCTGTCAGTGCCATTGAATGTAAAGCCTTCAGAGGTTAAAATAAGATTCTTTGAGCTATCAAAGGTTTATCATCCTGATAGATATTTTAAGAAGGATATAGGTATTTACAGAGACAAGCTTAATACGATCTTTAAAAAACTTTCAGAGGCTTATGAAGTGCTTTATGATCCAAACAAGAAAAGATTGTACGATGCAACACTTGCAAACACAGGATTAAAAACCCGTAACAATAAAGAAACACGGCGCTTAAATTATAATCGCACAGATAATTTGCATACAGATGAGACTGTAAAGATCACAAAACCAGAGCAGAATGTATCAAAAAAAATGGATGTAGATCATGATACCAGCAGAACTGCAAAGCTGGAAACCACGACTGGAAAAGAACTAACAATAGATCAGAGGATTGCGAGTATAAAGGAGAAGCTGAACAAGAATATGCTTGAATTGGCATCCAGAGAGATTGATACCATAAAAGATATAAAGGATTCCAGAGTTTTATTGTTGATGGCTGAATATTATTTAAAAAAGAACGATCTATTAACTGCTAAAGAGTATGCACAGATGGCAGTGGAATACGATCAACATAACATAGAGGCGTACAATATTCTTGGTAGCATATACATGAAGTTTAAACTATACAGAAATGCATTAAAGGTGTATGAGAATATCAAGGGTATACATCCTGATGATACCAGTGTGGATAGTATGATAAGTAATATAAAATCTTTAATAGAGGATTAAATATGGGAAAGGTAATTGGAATAGACCTTGGAACCACAAATTCATGTGTTGCAGTAATGTTGAACAATCAGGCTGTTGTTATACCAAACAAAGCAGGTTATCGTATAACGCCCTCCTATTTTGCAATAACAAAGGACAATAAAAAGCTTGTTGGTAACCTTGCAAAACGCCAGGCTGTGATCAACCCGGAGAACACTGTATTTGCTTTCAAGAGGCTTATAGGAAGAAGATTTGATTCTAAGGAGGTTGAGGTTGCACAAAAGAATGTGGCTTACAAATTAACAAGAGGGCCAAACGACGATGTCCGTGTTAACATAGCCGGAAAGGATTATAGTATTCCAGAGATCTCAGCTATGATTCTTATAGAGATGAAAAAGGTCGCAGAGGAGTATTTATCTGAGGAGGTAAAGGAGGCTGTAATAACTGTACCTGCTTATTTTAATGATAATCAGAGACAGGCTACAAAGGATGCTGGCAGGATTGCAGGACTTGATGTGATGAGGATAATAAACGAACCAACAGCAGCTGCAATAGCCTATGGTCTTAACAGACATGTAGATAGTGAGAAGGTGCTTGTTTACGATTTCGGCGGTGGCACATTTGATGTGTCTATTCTTGAGATCCATAAAGGGGTATTTGAGGTTATATCCACTGCTGGTGACACATATCTTGGTGGTGAGGATATTGATAACAGACTTATTCAGTTGTTTATAAAAGAGATAAAGGAAACCATCGGGGTTGATCTAAGCGCGGATAGGATGGCTTTACAAAGGTTAAAAGAAGCCGCGGAAAAGGCGAAGATAGAGCTTTCAGGAGCAATGGAGTCCATGATAAATCTGCCATTTATTGCTTATGATAAAACAGGCCCACGACATTATACCCGCAGGATCACACGTAAGGAGCTTGAGCTCATGTCAGAAGACCTTATTGATAAAACCATTGAGATAGTAAAAGAGGCTTTGAATAATGCAAGCCTTAAAGCGAGTGACATTAATGAGATTATACTTGTTGGTGGTCAAACACGTATGCCATTACTCGTGGAAAAGATAAGAAAGTTTTTTGGGAAGGCATCTCATAAGGGAGTAAATCCGGATGAGGTTGTGGCGATAGGCGCAGCAATAGATGGAGCCTCATTATCAGAAGGTTCAAATGAGATGTTGTTACTGGATGTTACCCCACTCTCTCTTGGCATAGAAACACATGGCGGACAGTTTGCAAAGATAATAGAAAGAAATACAACAATTCCAGTTAAAAAGAGTCATACATTTACAACCTCCTATGATAATCAGACAGCAGTCAGAATAAGGGTTTTTCAGGGTGAAAATCAAATGGCTGAAGAAAATGAATTGCTTGGAGAGTTTGTCCTTTCTGGTATAAGAATGGCACGAAAGGGCGAACCGAGAATAGAGGTAAGCTTTGATATAGATAACAATGGTATTGTTAATGTCTCTGCAGTTGATCTTGACACAGGGCTTGAGAATAAAATAGAGATAACATCAAGCAGTAAGCTAACAGAAGATGAGATAAAGGTGATGTCAGAAGAGGCACAACTTTACGAGATTGATTTAAAAGATGAATAATCCTGAAAGCATTATAAAAAATGAGAGGATCTTACATGCCTTTGAGGCAGGGCTTGATAGCTTTGCGCAGGGTGATTTTGTTCAGGCAGAAAAGTACTGGAGAGAAGTCCTTGAAATAGACCCGGAGAACGAACTTGCTCTTGATTATATTCATGCACTGGAAGAGGAAATACCATTTGAAGATAAACGGGTTGTGTATAAGGAATTGCTTGAAGAGGCTATAAGACTGATAGGTAAGAACCAGCTGGAGCCGGCATATGAACTGCTTCAGATGGTTTTGCAGAATGATCCAGACAATGAAAGGGCACAAAAGTTTCTGGATACTACAAAGGGTTTGTTGTTAAAAGATTATCTTGCTGAGATTGGTGACACAGATTTTATTGTGAAAATAAAAAAGAATATGCAAGATATTATGAAGATAAATTTAACCAGAGAATCTGCTTATATCCTTTCCATGGTGGATGGTAATTTAAGCATTGAAGAGTTGTTTACTTTAGCAGGAATAGATAGGTTTCTCTTTATGAGAAACCTTGCTATGCTTTTAAGAAATGATATCGTAACTTTTGTTGATTCAAGGAGGTAAAAGTGAAGGAAGTAAAAAAGGTGGTGGTGGCGTATTCTGGTGGATTGGATACATCTGTTATCCTGAGCTGGTTGAAAGAAAAATATAATTGTGAAGTTATTGCTTTTATAGCTGATTTAGGGCAGGGAGAAGACCTTAAGGCTATAAAGGCAAAGGCTTTAAAAACAGGTGCGAAGGCAGCCTATATAAAAGATGTTAAAGACGTTTTTGTGTCGGATTACATCTTCCCAATGCTCAGGGCTAATGCTATATACGAGAATGCATACTTGCTGGGCACATCCATAGCAAGGCCCCTGATAGCGAAAACACAGATGGAGCTTGTAAAAGAGGTCGGTGCAGATACAGTGGCACATGGGGCAACAGGTAAGGGAAATGATCAGGTGAGATTTGAGTTGACATACTATACTATAGATCCAAAAATTCGGGTTATTACTCCATGGAGAGAATGGGAGTTTAAATCCCGTACACAACTTATTGAGTACGCAAAAAAACATAATATTCCTGTTACTGCGACAAAAGAGAAGCCATACTCAAGCGACAGAAATATATTTCATATAAGTTATGAGGGTGGTATCCTGGAAGACCCATGGGCAGAGCCTCCTGCTGATATGTATACTCTTATAACACCGCCTGAGAAAGCACCGAATAAACCTACATACATACAAATATCCTATGAAAAAGGAAACCCTGTTGCATTGAATGGGAAGAGGATGAAGCCGCTAAACCTTTTGCAGGAACTCAATAATATTGGTGGTAAAAATGGTATAGGCAGGGTGGATGTTGTAGAAAACAGGTATGTTGGTATAAAATCAAGGGGTGTATATGAAACCCCGGGCGGAACGATCCTCCATTATGCTCATAGAGCCATAGAGTCTATTACACTGGATAGGGAGGTTTATCATCTGAAGGATAGTTTGATTACGAAGTATTCAGAGCTTGTTTATTATGGCTATTGGTTTTCACCAGAAAGGATAGCCTTACAGAGGTTTATAGATGGAACCCAGGAAAGGGTAACCGGAGACGTAAGATTAAAATTATACAAAGGCAATGTGCTTGTTGTTGGTAGACGATCACCTTATTCTCTTTACAACAAGTCATTAGCCACATTTGAAGAAGAGTACGTTTATAACCAGAAGGATGCAGAGGGATTCATAAAGATCAATGCACTTAGACTAAAGAAATTTTAGGAGAGATAATGGCAGGATTTTTTGTAAATTTGTTTTCAAATGACCTCAGTATAGATCTGGGAACTGCTAATACCCTTGTTTATGTAAAAGGAAAGGGAATTGTTGCCAATGAGCCTTCTGTTGTTGCCATTTATACGGATAGTCATGGTACAAAGAAGATACTCGCTGTTGGCAATGAAGCTAAAAGGATGCTTGGTAGAACGCCAGGTAACATATCTGCAATCAGACCACTCAGAGAAGGGGTAATAGCTGATTTTTATGTTACAGAACAGATGCTAAAGTATTTTATAAACAAAGCCCAGAACAATCATTACACCTTAATGAGACCAAGGATCATTGTCTGTATTCCACTTGGACTTACGCCTGTAGAAAAGAAGGCTGTTAAGGAATCAGCTGAGTCAGCTGGTGCAAAGGAGGTCTATCTTATAGAAGAACCAATTGCTGCAGCTATAGGTGCAGGGCTTGATATAACAAAACCATCCGGTAATATGATTGTTGATATAGGTGGTGGAACCACAGGCGTCGCGGTTATTTCTTTGTCAGGTATTGTCTATTCAAAATCCATTAAGGTTGGTGGCGATAAAATGGACGCAGCAATAGTCAATTATATGAAAAAGAAATACAATATGCTCATTGGTGAATCTACAGCAGAAGACATAAAGATTGCTATTGGAAGTGCTTATCCTCTCAATACGCCATTAAAGTATGATGTTCGTGGAAGGGACCTGTTAACAGGCATACCAAAGGTGCTTGAGATAACAGATGAGGAAGTAAGGGAGGCTCTTCAGGAGCCACTTGAATTGATCATTGATGTTATAAAAGAAGCGCTTGAGCATACCCCACCTGAGCTTGCTGCAGACATAGTGGAAAGGGGAATCGTACTTTCCGGTGGAGGTTCAATGTTACGTAATCTTGATGTGCTTATAAGAGAACACACCGGGTTGCCTGTAATCCTTGTTGACGATCCACTTACGAGTGTTGTTAAAGGAAGTGGAAAGGTACTTGATGAATTAGAGAAATTGGGCAAAGTGCTTATAACGTGAACAATCTTTTAATTCTTACAATAGACCTTGCAAACACACACAAGTTTGCATAGGATTTTAAGTTATGGTGATTACAGTGATTCTGAGATATCTGGTTTATATACTTCTTTTTGGTGCAACATATACCTAACATGTGGAGCTGGCTTGTTAAACATCATAGACATGTTATAGTGATCCTTATTCTTATCATCTCTTTCCAATTAGCCTATTCAGATGTTTTTTCCAGAGGACCATTTGTTTATCCTTCTAAACTTATATATCAGGGCGGTACGCTCATTATGGCTGACCTGGCAAGAACAGTGGATAAGATAAAAAGTTCCTGGGATGATTATATAGCACTTGTTCATGTCAGGAAGGAAAATATAGAACTGAAAAAGCAGATAGATATGCTTAAAATAGAGATAGATCAACTAAAGGAAATAAAAACAAAGTATTATAATATCCTGAATATTCTTAATCTTCCATTACCACAGAGTGATATCTCCTACATAACAGCAATGGTTATAGGTAGAGATATGAGTACTATATTCAAGTCAATATCTGTTAATAAGGGCACAGCGGATGGCGTAAAGAAAGGCGATGGTGTTATCTCACAGTTCGGTGTTATAGGTAGAGTGATGAAGACCACACATCATGTATCAGAGGTTTTACTTTTGACAGATACAAATAGTTATATAGAGGGTATGGATAAGCAAACACGAATAAGAGGCATTATAAATGGCACCGGTCTGGATCGTTTAAATTTTATGTATGTACTTTCCAATGCACCTATAAACAAAGGAGATACCATTATAACCGGTGGTCAGGATGGTGTGTTCCCGGAAGGTATAACAATAGGTAAGGTTATAAGCATACAGAATAAACCAGCAGGATGGCTATTTAAAGATGTTGTTGTTCAGCCAGAGGTAGATTTAAACAGGCTGGATTATGTTATGATAATAACCGGTGAAAGATGATAAAGTATATAAACTGGTTAATATTTATATTTGTGTGTACGATTTTACAATCTATTATAAACAATTATCTACCTGTTTATTTAGCTCCTGATATAGCTCTGATGCTCGTTGCATATATGGCTTTTTTCTTTAGTTATTATTCTGCACTTATTGCTATCATTATAATATCATACTTTGCTTCTATTTTCAGTGTGGGCAGTATATGGTTCTATATATTTTCTTATACAGTGGTTTTTTATATATTGGTATTTTTAAGAAAATTATTCAGTAGATCACAGGGGATAGCCATAGCAACCATTGCAATCATAACTACCCTGTTATATCCATTTTCAGTGCTCCTTTTATCAGCCCTTTCACAACACACAAGTTTATTTGTAACAGCTCTTTATAGTGCTCTTAAACAGATACCTGTAAATATACTGTGTGCATATATTTTATTTAAATATCTACCATTGATATGTTATAAATTAAACGCTAAATTTTTAAGTGCAAAGATATAATATTATGGCAAACAATGAAGAGTTTAATACCTATGATCCCGGGTCTCCACGTATAGAAAAAAAATATAAGATTATTTTTGTAATACTGTCTTTGTTTGTTTTTGTGCTTATTTTCAGGCTATGGTATCTACAGATCTACATGGGCTCCAAACTTGAGATCTATTCTCAAAACAATCATCTTCGTAGAATAGATATTATAGCACCACGAGGAAACATATATGATAGAAATGGTGAGTTGCTTGCGTCCAACAGTGTTAGTTACTCGCTTTATGTTATACCTCCTGAATTTAAAGATGCAGAAGAGGATGAGTTGTCAAAGATTATAGATAAGCCTGTTAACGCTATCAATACAATTCTATCTTCAGCAGATGGATCCTCTTATACACCTGTACTTATAGCCCCTTACCTTTCATGGGAGCAGGTTTCTCAGCTACTTGCAAATAAACCCTTTTTACCAGGTGTTACCATTCAATGGCAAACAAAGAGGATATATACAGATGGTATAGGTATTTCACATGTGCTTGGCTATGTCAGGGAGATAGATAATAATGAACTGGATAGATTAAACAAACAGAGTCATGTTAAATATGTAATGGGTGATTACATAGGTAAATATGGTATTGAAAAAATGTACGATGCAGAGCTTCGCGGAAAGGACGGAGCGATTGTTAAACTTGTTGATGCTACAGGAAAAGAAATAAAAACATACAGTTATATAGACCCTGTTCAGGGTACATCCATAACCCTGACAATAGATGCAAAGTTGCAGATTTATACCTCCAATCTCATGCAATCGTATGTTGGATGTGCAATAGCCATGGATCCAACAACCGGAGCCATACTTGCAATGGTCAGTAAACCATCTTATGACATTAACAGGTTCTCATCTTATTTGACTCCTTCAGAGTGGAATGAGGTTATAAATGATCCGTATCATCCACTTGAGAACAAATGCATACAGGGGATGTTTGCACCGGGTTCAACTTACAAACCGGTTCTTGCAATAGCAGGCTTGAACGAGCATGTTATAAAACCCGGTACAACAATATTTGATCCAGGGTATTTTGTTCTTGGGAATAGGGTATATCATGATTGGAAAAAAGGAGGGCATGGTACGGTTGATTTACACAAGGCAATAGTTCAGTCCTGTGATACCTATTTTTATAGGCTTGGTGTATTACTCGGTGTTGATACAATAGCAAAATATGCAAAATTGTTGGGTTTTGGTAGACCCACAGGCATTGATCTGCCATCAGAGAAGGCAGGGCTTGTACCCACTTCTCAATGGAAAGAAGAGGCATTCCATGAACCATGGTATCCCGGGGATACACCTTCAATCTCAATCGGTCAGGGCTATGATCTTGTTACACCCATTCAGTTACTTGTAGCATACTCCGCGATTGCCAATGGTGGATATGTAATGAAGCCACATTTGTTGCTGTATCCAACTGCAACCACGCAGGATTATATTGTATCCAGGTTGAATGTAAGTGAAAAGATACTGGATATTGTTAAGGAGGGGCTGTTAGGGGTTGTCAATGAGCCTGGAGGTACTGCACCAGGGGCGAGGTTGAAAGATATACTTGTTGCCGGTAAAACAGGCACAGCTCAGGTTGTAAAAGAAGCTACATTCAAGAACATGCCTGAATCAAAAATTCCGTTGATTTACAGGGATAATGCCTGGTTTGTTGCGTTTGCTCCTTATGATAATCCTAAAATAGCTGTTGTTGTTCTTGTAGAGCATGGGGGGCATGGAGGCTTTGCAAGTGCACCCATAGCTCGGGATATGATAAACTTTTATCTACATGGAGATAAACCCCATGAATAAAAAGATTCCTTTGCTTGACTACGAGCTTCTTTTTCCTCTGTTTTTATTAATAGCAATATCCATTGTGAATCTTTACAGTGCTGCTATGGCAGGGCATACAGTTTCTCCTATTTTTTACAGACAGATTTTATGGTTTAGTATTGGTATAATAGCTATGTTTGTGTTTGCATATATAGATTATAGAGTGTTTAAGAAGTTATCTTTAGTGCTTTATATCATAACGCTGTTTTTGATACTGCTAACCATTGTAAAAGGGAGAACTGCTTATGGAGCACAAAGATGGTTGTCAATTGGATTTTTGTCTTTTCAGCCTTCTGAAATAGCAAAATTTTCAATACTTCTTGTACTTTCAAATTACTTTGATGAGCACTGGTTTGAAAGAGGATACGATTTTAAGACTTTAATAATTCCTTTGCTCTATATTTTGATTCCTTTTGTGTTGATAATCAAACAACCGGATCTCGGAACAGCAATAATAGTACTGCTTATAGGAGCTTCTATCATACTATTTGTTGGTATCAGGTTCAGAACATTCTTATTGTTTTTGTTTGCATTTATAACAATAATACCCCTTGGATGGCATTTTATGAAAGGTTATCAAAAGGCAAGGCTCATTGCTTTTGTAGATCCATACAAAGATCCCCTTGGATCCGGATACCATTTATTACAATCAAGGATAGCCGTGGGTTCTGGCAAGTTGTTTGGCGTTGGATATCTTAAGGGTACCCAGAGTCATTTAAACTTTTTACCGGAATCCCATACAGATTTTATATTTTCTGTGCTTGCTGAGGAATGGGGGTTTGTTGGATGTATTGTTCTCATCGCAATCTTTGTATTTATCATTGTAGAAGGATTTCGTATATCGCATTATGCAAAAGATAGGTTTGGTTCATTGCTTGCGTTTGGTATTACTATTTCTATTTTCTTGCAATTTTTTATCAATATTGGAATGAGTACTGGTATACTTCCGGTGGTTGGTATCACTCTTCCATTAATGAGTTATGGCGGTTCATCTATACTTATGTTTATGATAGAGATAGGCATACTTTTGAGTGTTAATATGAGGAGGTTTAGATTTGAGGAGGTATGATCAATGATCATTAAAGAAAAGTTATTGATGGAGTATCATCAGGGAGGCGTGAAAAGGGATAAAGAATCTATTTCAGATATACCAATAAAATATGTAAGGGATGATATTGAAGGTATGCCGGATATGAGTGAAACAGAGGTTGTAAGGCATTTTACAAGGCTTTCTTCCATGAACTACAGCCTTGATTCAGGTATGTATCCCCTTGGCTCATGCACAATGAAGTATAATCCAAAGGTGATGGAAAGAGTGGTTAAGTATGAAGGGTTTTCTGCTATTCATCCACTGTTACCAGTAAATATGGTGCAGGGGATATTAAGATTGATGTATGAAACAGAAAACTTTCTAAAGATTATCACTGGCATGAAACGCTTTTCAATGCAATTAGCAGCAGGTGCACACGGTGAACTTGCTGGTATGCTTATGATAGCCAGATATCACAGGATAAATAAAACAGGTAAAAACACTATTATTATTCCAGATACAGCCCATGGAACCAATCCAGCAAGCGCAGCCATGGCAGGTTTTAAGGTTGTTAACATGACTTCTGGCAAACACGGTATGGTAGAAGTAGATATGTTAAGACGTGTTGTGAATGAGGATACTGCTGGAATAATGTTAACAGTGCCCAATACACTTGGTATATTTGAGGCACAGATCAATGAAATTACAAAGCTTATACATGATGCTGGTGGGTTGGTTTATATTGATGGTGCTAATTTTAATGCCTTACTTGGAAGGGCACGATATGGTGACATGGGTGCTGATGTAGTACATCTTAATCTGCACAAGACCTTTGCAACCCCGCATGGTAGTGGTGGGCCTGGTGCTGGTGTTGTTGGTGTATCTGAAAGACTGAAAGAGTTTTTACCCATTCCTGTTGTAGATAAACAGGGCAGGCACTTTGTACTTAATTATGATGTAAAGAATACCATAGGTAATCTTATAGGTTTCTATGGTAATATAGGTGTTATAGTAAGGGCTTATGCGTATATGCGCATGCTTGGTTTACACGGGGCAAAGGAGGTCTCTGAAGCTGCTACAATAAACGCCAATTACATAAGATCAGGGTTACAGCATGACTATAACCTTCCCTATAGCACACCAACATTACATGAGGTTGTGTTTAACGATGTGAATCAAAATAAGTATGGTGTGAAGACAATTGACATAGCTAAACGACTCATAGACTACGGATTTCATCCACCCACTATCTACTTCCCTTTAATTGTTCATGGAGCAATAATGATAGAGCCCACTGAAACAGAATCAAAGGAAGAAATAGATAGATTTATCTCAGCAATGAAGGCTATAGCAAAAGAGGCAGAAATAGAACCACAAACAGTTATAAATGCTCCGCATACAGCTCCTGTGAAAAGGGTGGATGAGGTAAAAGCAGCACGTGAACCCAGGCTTGTTTATTCAAAGGGATAATAAATTTTGGCTCTTCAGGCTTTTTAATGGGTACCCCCTACATATAGTAGTGAAGAAAACGGGGTCAAATCTTTTATTTTGACAAATGAGGTATAGGTTGATAGGAAACTGATCATGGCAAGACAGTTGAGGATAGCATTTCCAGGTGCAATATATCATGTGATGAGCAGGGGTAATGAGAAA
>JBMFUY010000016.1:0-23949 GCA_049966275.1 bacterium | reverse complement strand
GAATACCTATATTTGACGCGGGGTTATCACTCATTACACAAACTTCCCTATTTCGCAAATGCATTTTTCGGGTTAATAAAAGAAGATCAACGAAGTTTGCAAATGAATTACTCAAAGTGCTGCAGAATTGGCCTGCTCTATTGCTAACAACCTCTTTTTTATTTCTATACCCGAACTGAATCCACCCAGTGTTTTATCTGATCGTATAACCCTGTGGCAGGGTATAATAATAGGAACAGGATTTTTACCAAGACTATTCCCCACAGCACGGACTGCTTTTATATTCCCTATCAACGATGCAACCTGCTTATAGGTTAAGACCTTTCCATAGGGAATCTTTTTCACTGCTTCGAGCACGCGCCTTGTAAACCCTGAGACATGACGTATATCCACTGGAACAGAAAAGTGTTTTAATTTACCTTGAGCGTAAAGCCTTAATTCTCTTTCAGCTGTGATAAGAAATGAATTGTCAGCTCTGCTATTACCATGCGCTATATAGCTCTTTTTATTGGTGCCCTTCTTCACAAACCTTATTGAGGTTACACCTCTTTCAGATGCTGTAATTTTTATACTGCCAAGCCCTGGTAGGGGTGTATACATTGAAACTTTCATAATGTATTATACTTCCCAATATCGCAGAATTTAGCACTTAAAATTTTATAGAAAAGTGTTTATTTATACTACAATAACCTTGATATCGCACTTAAAGTGTAATGAATACCACCTGCCAACAGTATTGTAAATGGAAATGTAATGATCCATGCATAAACGATCTTTTTGCCCAATCCCCATCTGACCGCTGAAAATCTCTTTGTAGAACCAACACCAAGTATGCTACCTGTTATAGCGTGTGTTGTACTGACAGGTAATCCAAACGTTGCAGATATTAGCAGTACAGTCGCACTTGCTGTTTCAGCAGCAAAACCATTAACAGGTTGAAGCTTCATAAGATTAACACCAAGTGTTTTTATAACCTTCCATCCCCCAAAACTTGTACCAAGTCCCATTGCTAATGCACATATACTAACCACCCAGAATGGAACTTCGAATTTGTGGATGATACCAGCATTTATAAGTGCCATTGTGATCACGCCCATTGTTTTTTGAGCATCATTCGTTCCATGCATTAAAGCCATATAAGCTGAAGAAAAGATCTGTAGTTTACCAAATATAAGGTTTACCCTTGAAGCTGATAAATTCCTTAATACCCACATAAGGAGCCACATCAACAAAAAACCTAAGAGAAAACCAAAAAATGGTGAGATGGCAAGGGAGATCAAAATTTTTCCAATACCCTCTGCCTTTAAGTAGGTTATATCTTTTGAAAAGATCACCGCACCAATAATACCGCCGATCAACGAATGAGAACTGCTTACAGGTAATCCCATAAGAACAGTAATAACCGACCATATAAAAGCTGCAAGCATTGCTGAGAATATAGCAATTTGAGTGAGATGTTGTGGCTCAACTATGTCACTACCTATAGTTTTAGCCACTCTTGTACTTAAATAAGCTCCAATGAGGTTTAAAATTGCGGCAGATATCACTGCAACAAAAGGTGGTAAAACCCTCGTAGAAACTACAGTTGCAATTGCATTTGCAGAATCATGCCAGCCGTTTGAGAAATCGAAAAGAACAGCCATAAAGATAACAACTACAAGTAAAAATGGGACATTATGCATTTTTGATAACTACACTTTCAATAATGTTAGCTACGTCCTCGCATCGATCTATAGCCATCTCTATTATCTCGTAAAGTTCTTTTAATTTTATGATATCAATAGGATTGTTAACATTATTAAACAGTGCGGTCATAGCATCCCTTAAAACCTGATCCCCTTCGTTTTCTATTGTGTTGATCTCAATACAGCTTTGTAAGATCTGCTTTGGATTTTTTATATTCCTCAGATCCTTTATAGCCTGCTTTACTACCTTCATTGCCTTTTGCAGTATAAAAGCCAACTCTTTCATCTGTGGTGTTGGCTCTTGAACCTTGTAGAGCCATAGTCTCTGCGATACTGCTTCAACGAAGTCTATTATATCATCCATTTTGGTTACTAATTCGTATATATCTTCCCGATCAATAGGTGTTATAAAGGTTCTGTTAAGCTTATCTATGGCTTGATGTGTGATTTTGTCAGACTCATGCTCTAATGTTTTTATTTCTTTTACCTTTTCCTCAATGTTAGAATAATTATTAAGCAATTCTAACAATGCATTTATACCTGCTTCAATGTTCTGGGCAGCATCTTCAAAAAGATCAAAAAACTTTTCATCCTTTGGAAAGAAGCGTACCATGAATAATCAATACATAAAACTTGAGAAATTAACAAGACTTTGAAGTGGCGCCCACCAGATACCGAACAGGACAGTAGGTATAAGCAAACTCACAACGATAATAGCTGGCAGTATTCCTACCTTGATAGGCTTGATACTGGCAGGTGCTGTTTCAAGGTACATCTTCTTTACAATCCTTGCATAATAGTACAATGAAACAACTGTGTTTAGAACCGCCACGATTACAAGCCAATAAATTCCCTTATCCACTGCAGCAAGGAATACAACAACCTTTCCTATAAATCCTGCAAAAGGAGGAATGCCTGTAAGGGAAAATAAAAAGATCGTCATTGCTGCTGATAAACCAGGTGACACCTGCGATAACCCGCTATAGCTATCTATATCCTCTGTATGGAGATTATTATCCACAATCATTACAACAACAAAGGCACCAAGGTTCATAAAAAAATAGACTGCAAGATAAAGCAGTATTGCACTTATAGCATTCCTTGAGATAATTGTTAGCCCAATCAACATATATCCGGCATGTGCTATGCTTGAATATGCGAGCAATCGTTTTATATTGTTTTGAGGTATAGCAATGATATTACCCACGGTCATTGTAAACGCTGAAATTATGGAGATCAGCATTAGCCACTTAATGGGACTCACATTTGCATAGTACTGTGTTAAACTTAAAGTACTTATATAAGCAGTATAGAAAAATCTCAGCAGTACAGCAAACCCGGCTGCTTTTGAGGCTACAGCAAGCAATGCTGTTATTGGTGTAGGCGCACCTTCATAAACATCCGGTGCCCACATATGCATTGGAATCATTGCGATCTTAAATCCAAAACCAACCAGGACGAACAACGTTGCCACATAAATGGTTATATGCGGATAGCTGTAACTCATAAATATTATTAGAACATCTCTCAGGTTCAATGAATGGGCAATACCGTATAAAAGGGACATTCCATAAAGCATGAATCCTGAGGCAATAGACCCATATATTATATATTTAAGTCCTGCTTCTTTTGAGCGTCTTTCTCCTTTTGCATAGGAAACAAGTAAATACGACATAACACTGAGCAGTTCCATAGAAAGGTATATCATGAGCAAATTTATGGAGCTTGCCATGAATGCCATACCAACACTAAAGCCTGATAGTATTGCCACATATTCCCATTTACCATCTGTTTCTTTTATCTCCCTTGAGCTGAAAGACATAAGTATGACATATATTACTGATATGTATGCAATTACCTGAAAGAACAGACTGAACGGATCCACTGCTATCATGTGATAAAACGCAGTGTCGAGTGTTAATCTGGAATACAATATAATTGTTGCCACAAGTGAAGCAATCATGCCTATTATACCGATATAGAATGCTTCGTTCCTGCTTGATCGTTTAATCAACACAGCACCTATCAGGGCAATAAGCGAGGTTAAAGTAGCGATCAATTCTGGTGAAATCAGAAATAGTGATCTTGCTAAACTCTCATTCATTATTGTATCTCCATCAATGACCTACCATCATTAACAACTTTGTCAGCGAAGGCCCTACAAGATTAAAGAATGGCACAGGATAAACACCAAAGAAGATTGCGATCAAAGCAAGAGGAACAAGTGTAAACAATTCTCTACCATTTATTTCAGGAATATCCTTATATTTTTCATTTGGAGGACCAAGAAACACTCTTTGATAAGCCCATAAGAAATAACCTGCTGTAAATATCACACCAGTAGCAGATATGATCACTATCACTGGATAAACCTTAAAGCTTCCAAGGAATACAAGTACCTCACCAACAAAACCACTTAGCCCTGGCAAACCCAGTGAACCCATAAATGCAAGGCTTGTTATACCCGCGTAAATAGGCATATACGTTGCAATACCACCAAAGCCATTGAGGTCCCTGTGATGTGCCCTATCATAGATAACACCAACGAGTAAAAAGAGCATCCCTGTTATAATACCGTGATTAAACATCTGCATGATAGCACCGTTAAACCCTATAAATGTCATGGATGCCAACCCAAGTATAACAAACCCCATATGGCTAACAGAAGAGTATGCTATCATCTTTTTGAAATCAGTTTGAGCCATTGCCACAAGTGCCCCATAAACAATGTTTATAAGTCCGAGGATTGCCATACCAATCGCAGTATAATTTGCCATATCCGGCAGCAATGGATAGCTTATCCTCATCAAACCATAAGCACCCATTTTAAGTAATATACCGGCAAGGATAACACTGATGGCTGTTGGTGCTTCAACGTGTGCATCAGGCAACCATGTATGGAACGGAAACACCGGCACCTTTATTGCAAAACCTATAAACAGGGCTATATACATGGCAAGCCTTACACCAAACTCTTTTAAAAATGGCCCCTGATTGGCTTGATTCATAAGTGTTACAATATCAAAGGTGTGTCTCCCTGTTGCAGGATCTGTACTGTTGAAATAGAAGGCTAATATAACAACAAGCATCAAAACACTACCTGCAAGTGTATAAAGGAAAAACTTGATCGCTGCATATTCTCTTCTCGGACCGCCCCATATACCAATAAGGAAATACATTGGAAACAGCATCAATTCCCAGAAGATATAAAAAAGGAAGAAATCTAATGAAAGAAAAACCCCAAACATCGCTGTAACAAGTAACAGGTAAAGAGAAAAATAAGCCTTGTGGGCTTTATTTATATTCCATGATGCAAACACAGAAAGAAAACTGAGTAACCCTGTTAAAATTACCATTGGAGCACTGATGCCATCCACTGCCAAATAATATTGTATATTAAACGCGCTTATCCACGAATACTTTTCTACAAGCTGAAACCCACTGTCTGCTAAATTCATTTTAGCATACATGTAAAAAGATAGTACCATAGGAATAAACGTGAACACCACAGTGGTCCACCTGATCCATGAGACCTTATCCCTTGGCATAAGCAGAACGAGGATAAAGCCTATCATCGGTGTGAACACAATCCAGCTTAAAAGATAATTAGAAAACATCTCATCTTCCTCCTACAATAAAACAATAGAAAGTAATATTGCCATGCCTATAATAGCCACTATAAGATAATTCTGCACAAGTCCTGTCTGCATCTTTCTTAAAATTCCACCTGCTGTTACTATGCCGTCACCCACTGCATTTACAGCACCATCAACCACCACCCTATCAAATGCTCCATCGAACTCTGAAAGCTTTTTACCAAGTTTTGCAGCACCGTTTACCGCTCCATCAATAATACTCAGATCAAACTTTGCGAGTATATCTTTTAACTTCATAATTCCACCAACAACGTACTTTAAATAAAACTCATCCACATAATACTTGTTGAGTAACCAGGTGTATGCAGTGTTGAATTGCTTTACAAGTTTGTCTGGCAATTCTGTATTAACTGCATAGAAATAATAACCTACACCTATACCTAAAAATGCTGCTAACACAGATATACCCATAAGTGTCCACTCAAGAGATACAGAGCCTTCTGGTAACCTGAAATTAGAAGCAAACACAGGTTCAAGAAATTGGGCAAATACGTTGTGTACACCGAAAGCCTCTGGCATTCCAACGTACCCCCCAACAGCTGATAGCACAGCAAGAATTACAAGTGGTATTGTCATTGTTTTCGGAGATTCATGGACATGTTCTGCTGTATGATGATCCATCCTTGGTTTGCCATAAAAGGTCAGTATAACGAGCCTTGTCATGTAAAAAGCTGTAAGTATGGCGCCGAGCACCCCAAGTAACCACACAAATTTTCCACCGTATGGACTTATGTAGGCATTATAAAGAATGTCATCCTTACTGAAAAAGCCTGCAAACCCAGGCACACCTGTTATTGCAAGGGTAGCTATGATAAACGTTGCAGTAGTTATGGGTAGCTTCTTAGCAAGCCCACCCATCTTCCTTATATCCTGTTCACCTGACATAGCATGGATAACGCTACCTGCACCAAGAAACAAAAGCGCCTTAAAAAAGGCATGTGTCATTAAATGAAATATGCCAGCACTGAATGCTCCAACACCAACACCTATGAACATATAACCAAGCTGACTTACAGTTGAATATGCAAGAACCTTTTTTATATCGTTTTGAACAAGTCCTATAGTTGCAGCAAAAAATGCTGTTAAAGCCCCAACAATGGCTATGACCTTTAAAGCATCAGGTGCGAGTACATAAAGGAAGTTCATCCTTGCAACCATGTAAACACCGGCTGTTACCATTGTTGCTGCGTGTATCAAGGCACTCACAGGTGTAGGACCTGCCATTGCATCAGGTAGCCACACATAAAGGGGTATCTGGGCAGATTTACCTGTAGCACCTACAAACAACATTATCCCAACAATTGTGAGTATTGATGTTGGAATAAGGGCTACATTATTTTTTAATAAGCCAAAATCAAGTGTCCATGTCCCTGTTTTTATACCAATTGAAGTGAACAAAAGAAGAAATCCTACAATAAAACCAAAATCCCCAATCCTGTTAACAACAAATGCCTTCATACCTGCCTTTGCATTTTCAAGTTTTTCAAACCAGAATCCAATAAGCAGGTATGAGCAAAGCCCAACCCCTTCCCATCCGACGAACATCAAAAGAATGCTGTTTGATAGTACAAGTAAAAGCATTGCAAATGCGAAAAGGTTTAAAAATCCGAAGTATCTTGAATATCTCTTATCCTCATGCATGTAACCCACTGAGTAAAGATGGATTACAGAACCAACCCCACTGACAACCAGAATCATCACAGTAGATAATGGATCCACAAGAAAAGAAAGATTAACCTGGAACTTACCAAGACCTATCCATGTAAAAACTGTATCTATAAACTGTCTTTGATCAACAGGCAAAGAAACAAGGTGTAAGTACGCAAAAACAGACAATACAAAAGACAGGGAAACAGAACCAACAGCTATGATATTTACTGTTGTGTGTGATAACTTCCTGCCAATCAGGAGATTGATAGTTGCACCCAGTAAAGGAAGTACTGGTATCAACCATATATAGTGTTCTATAAAAGAAAACATTTAATCCTCTCTATCCTTTCAAGGTATTTTCTTTATCCAGATCTATGGTCCTTGTTGCTTTATAAATAGCTATTACAATGGCAAGTGCAACAGCCACTTCTGCTGCAGCAACCACTATTGAAAATAATGCAAATATCTGACCATTTATCCCGGTATCTATAAATTTTGAAAATGTAACAAGATTAATGTTTGCCGCATTAAGCATAAGCTCAACACCCATCAGCACAGCAATAGCATTCTTCCTTGTTAGAACACCAAAAACACCTATAGAAAATAATAAACCTGACAATATGAGATAATATGTTAAAGAAACATTACCAACCGTCATTGATCTTCCCTCCTCTCATTTGCTTTCTTTCTGGCTTTTACCTCTGTTCTTATAAGATAAGCTGCTCCAATCATAGCAAGAACAAGCAATAAAGAAGCAAGCTCAAACGGTAGAAGATAGTTGGTCAACAGTTGTGAACCTATTGGTTGAGTTGTAGGTGTATCAGGTTTATAACCAATATAAATCCATGGCACATTTTTAATGGAATAGTATATTATAGTAAAGGTTAAAATCGCACTGATAGTGCCCATCACAACTGTACCCAATCTGTTAAAAATCTCCACGCTGTAAACATTGCGGGTCAGCATAACACCGAATACTATAAGTATCATTACACCACCGATGTATATTAAAACCTGGGTTACACCTATAAAATCAGCGCCAAGCAAAATGTATATTCCTGCAACACCAAACAATGTGAAAAACAAAGCAAACGCTGATCTGACAATATTCTTCAGAAGCACCACAAGTAAGGCAGAACCTAATATCAAAAATGCAAATATGTAAAAAAGCATTTCCTGAACAGTATAAGTATCAATCCTCATTGTACCTGTCCTTCCTTTTTACCCTCTGGTTTATTCTCCTCAGGTTTCTTCTCCTGTGCCTTATTCTCCTGGGGTTTTATTTCACCAAGGCCAAAATGAGAGATCAAGTCATCCTTTGAATAAGCTGAAAATTCATACTTCTTTTCAAAATAAAGGCAATTATCTACAGGGCATGCTTCAACACAGAGTCCACAGTAAATACACCTACCATTGTCTATATCAAACACTACCGGCCTGAGCTTTTTATTCTCATCCCTTACTGTTTTTAATGTGATAGCATCAACAGGACATATTCTTGCACACGCTGTACAACCAGTACATATATTAATATCAACGAATAGCTTTCCCCTAAACCTATCAGGCGGTTCTCTTTTCACCTCAGGGTATTGCTGGGTTACCTCTGTTTTAGGATTTACTCCGTACTTGATCGTAATTCCCATCCCTGTAAGAATAGTTTTTATAGCATTAAACATTTTCTTAAAATATTCTGCCATTTGTTCTCCATCAGTGAACGAATAACCCTGAGATAATATCATAAATACCTTTTCCATGAAGTAAAAGTACCCATAGACTTGAACCTATCAGATTGAAAAATGCTATTGGCGTGAGGTATTTCCAGCATAATTCCATAAGTTGATCCACCCTCAACCTTGGTAATGTCCATCTAACCCACATCATTACATAAATAAGTAAAATAACCTTACCTAAAAATACTGTTACCTGTAATAATTGCCTCAACCAGACAGGCATAGCTATACCCCCTATAAAAGGTATATGCCAGCCTCCGAGGAAAAGGGTCGTAGCAATAGCACTCACAACAAACATATCGCCATACTCTGCCATAAAGAAAAACGCAAAACGCATACCAGTATACTCAGTATGATACCCTGCTACAATCTCAGATTCAGCCTCTGGTATATCAAATGGGGTTCTATTCACCTCTGCTATTGAAGCGATAAAATAGACAAAGAATGCAAGAAATGTAAATGGATTGTTAAAAATAATCCACCTGAATATACCCAGCCCACCCGACTGATAAGCAATAATGTCATGCATATTTAAAGATGCAGGAATAATAATTGCTGCAAGGAGCGAAAGAACTATCGGTATCTCGTAACTTACAATCTGTGCAACTGCACGCATACCTCCAAATAATGACCATTTGTTGTTTGAACCCCATGCTCCCATAAGTATTGCCATAGAAACAACAGATGAAACAGCCAGTATATAAAGTACACCCACGTTCAAATTGGCAACATAAATATGTTCACTATATGAAAGAGGAACAAAGGCTGCAAAGGATGCTGTGAATACTATATAAGGCGCTATTATAAATAGCCATCTGTCTGCATAAAATGGAATTATATCTTCTTTGAGTAATAACTTCACGCCATCTGCAACAAACTGTAATAATCCATAAGGACCAACCCTGTTCGGACCTATTCTTGCCTGAATATCTCCAGCAACCTTTCTTTCCGCATATGTTGCCAGACCTTCGTACAACAGGGCAAAAGCCAGTACGACTATTGATGATACAAGTATTATCACAGCTGTTATCAACAATCGTGTGAATGGTGTGACATTATAAAGTTGCGCTGAAATTTGATTTATAAGTTCTGTCATCTATCAATCTCCGGTAAGATTATGTCTAAACTTCCTATAATTGCTATAAGATCAGCGATCATCACGCCCTTTGCGAGTTTTGGGAGTATACTCAGGTTAGCAAAAGATGGTGCTCTGATCTTTAATCTATAAGGCTTTGTAGAGCCATCGCTTATCAGATAAAAGCCAAGCTCCCCCCTTGGATTTTCAGCACGAACATACACCTCTCCAGGAGGTGGTTTTAATACCTTTGGTACCTTTGCAGTGTATTCTCCAGGGGCTAACATATCAAGACACTGTTTTACGATCTTTGTTGATTGCTCCATTTCATAGATTCGCATCATGTACCTATCCCAGGCATCCCCAACCTTTCCCATCTCTCCCTTTCCAACAGGTATATCAAAATCTAACTCATTATAAATAAGGTATGGTTCTTCTCTCCTGAGATCCCACTTTATACCTGAAGCCCTTAGATTTGGTCCTGTGACACCATAATCTAAAGCATCCTCTGGTGTGATAACAGCAATGTTGGCAAGCCTTTTTATAAAGATAGCATTGTAAGAGAGCAGATCATTGTACTCCTTTATCTTTGATGGAAAATAATCAAGGAATTCTTTTGCCTTATCTATAAAACCTTCTGGTAAATCCTGGGAAACACCACCTATTCTTATATAATTATACGTAAGTCTTGAGCCACATGTCATTTCAAAAAGGTCGTTAATAAATTCCCTTTCTCTTATACCAAACAGGAATGGGGTAAAAGCTCCCATATCAGAAGAAAATGAACCAAATGCAATGAGATGACTTGATATCCTGTTTAACTCAGCCATGATTACCCTGATAATCTGAGCCCTTCTTGGAACTTCTATGTTTAACAATTTCTCCACTGTCATTGCATACGCAAGGTTACAATTCATAGAAGCAAGGTAATCAAGCCTGTCTGTAAATGGGGTAAATTGAGGGTATGTTACCCTTTCTGCTATTTTTTCAAGTGCCCTGTGCAGATAACCTATATAAGGTGTAGCAGCACTTATTACCTCTCCATCTGTTTTTACAAGTAACCTCAGCACACCGTGTGTACTTGGGTGCTGAGGTCCCATACTTACCTGCATGAATCTTTCATCTGCTTCAGTCATTTAAACATCCCATGTATGGTATCTTTTTGGATATACATAATCCTTACGCATAGGATAACCTTCCCAATCATCAGGCATAAGTATGCGTCTTAGATCAGAATGGCCATCAAAGATTATGCCAAATAGATCGTATGCTTCTCTTTCATACCAATTAGCACCACGCCAGACCCCTTCCACTGTTGGAAGATGTGGATTATTTCTATCAACTTCTACTTTTATAGCTATTTTATGCTTATGCCTCATTGAATAAAGATGATAGACCACTGCCATTTTACCCTGTTCTTTCAAATCCACACCACTAAGGCACAGCAGAGACTTAAAATCCAGATCATCCTCTTTCTTCAAAAAACTACAAATATCAACAATAGCATCTGCTTCTACAATAATTGTACGTGGAAACGTGGTCTCTATAAATTGTTTTATTTTACCAGTAAATTTCTCTGATAAAATTTCATAAATCTTTTTAGATTCCATTATTTTTTCACCAGATTTTTTTCTTCCATTATCTTCTTTTGCAATTTCATAATACCTTCTATCAATGCCTCAGGTTTTGGGGGGCATCCAGGCACATACACATCAACAGGTATTATCCTGTCAACCCCTTTAAGTACTGAATAAGAATCCTTATAAAAAGGACCACCTGTATTAGCACAACTACCCATTGCTATAACATATTTAGGAGAAGGCATCTGGTCATAAAGCCTCTTTACCCGGTCTGCCATTTTATGTGTTATAGTGCCAGCAACGATCATGAGATCAGATTGCCTTGGGGTTGCTCTGAAAACTGAACCGAACCTATCAAGATCGTATCGTGATGCACCTGTCTGCATTAGCTCTATACCACAGCACGCTGTAGCAAACAACATGTACCACAGAGAATTTTTCTTGGACCAGTTTAAGAATTTATCCACTGTGGTAAAGAGTATATTGTCTGGTAATTTCTCTTCCAAAACGCCCATTTTACCACCCTAATTTATCCTTCCAAGTGAGTTAACAGATATTTTATCTGTTGTATCAGTGTTTTCTTCACCTGCCTTTAGATTATCCAGATCCTTAATCCATTCAAGATCCCTCATACCCCATACATAAGCAAAGCCTACAAGAAGAATTACTATGAATACCAAAACATCCCAGAAAGCGATCCATCCTGTTGACTTAAACACCACTGCCCATGGGAACAGGAAAACTGCCTCCACATCAAAGATCACAAAGATCAGAGCAATAACATAAAATCTTACATTAAAATTTATCCAGCTATGACCGATGGGCTCTTCACCGCATTCATAATTGCTCAATTTTACAACATTGGGCTCAGCAGGCCTTATCAACCTTGCCAATAGCAGACTTACAGCAACAAAAAGTATGCCAACTATCAAAAATACAAATACACTTGCAAAGTCTATAAACATATTTTTCACCTGTATATTGTATACACTTCCTACATAATAAAATAAAACATTGTCAAGCTTTTGTAAAATCAAAGGTACAAAAAATTACTGGTTTAAGAGAATACCCTCTTAAACTTTGCAAACAATTTCTTTATCCCATTTTTAGAACCAATATGTTTCATCATATAGACTAAAGCATTGAAAGAAGTATAAACATAAAAGAACCCAAGTATGCGCATGAGTTTAAGGGTAAAATTTGATACTGTACTATCTCTAAATGCCCTTTTGTTGTAGTAATCAAACTTTTCAAAATCTTGAACCAATTTATATCCGGGATTCTTTTTGATCAACTCGTAGAGATCCGTACCAGGAAGTGGTTGAGTGAGATTAAAGGTAACTTCATCTGATCTTATTGCCCTTGCAAATCGTATTGTTTTGCACATTTCTTTTTTAGTTTCACCTGGCGCGCCAAGCATAAAAAAGGTCAGGGTTTTAATACCTATATCGTGAGCCATGACAACCACATCCATTACCTGCTCCGGTAAAATACCCTTTTTATAAATATCACTTAATATGTGAACACTGGCTGATTCAGCACCTATATGAATCTTTCTCAAACCGGCACTGTACATCTCTTTTAAGAGGTATTTATCAACTGTATCTGCTCTTGTATTACATCCCCATACAATACCGGTTTGTTTCTTTGAAAATTTGTCTATAAACTCTGTAACCCATTTTCTATTTATTGTAAAAGTATCATCCTGAAACATAAAAGACTGGATATTGTATAACCTTTTCAGTTCAAGTATTTCTTCAATAACATTATCCGGAGATCTATACCTTAATCTGGAACCAAACAACCTCCTTAATGTTGGTTGACAGTAAGTACAATGAAACGGACATCCTCTACTTGCTATGATATTTGTTCCTCTTAAATTCTCCCCGATCGCATCCATGTAATGCCAGTATTGCATATACCTTTCATATTCAACAAACCTATGATCAGGAAAAGGTATATCATCAAGTTTATCCACTATATTTAGCTCTTTTGACTTCACAAATTGATCACTGTCTCTGAACCATACCCCTTTAACAGACTTTAAGGATGGTAGTTCTTTTAAAAACTCCAAAGATGCCTTTTCTCCCTCACCTATAACTATGGCATCAACAAATGGCATAACTGTTTCTGGCATTATACTCGCATGCGGGCCTCCGGCTATAACAAATTTACCAAGTGACTTTGCCATCTTAGCTATGGATATTGCATCATTAAACATAATCGTATCAATATATATGCCAACAATATCTGATGAATAATTAACAAGTCGTCTGAATACATAGTTATGGCTTGGATGGAATGTTGTATCTATAATGTCTACATTTGCATTAAGGGATTTTTTTAGATACGTTGCTATGTACAGAGGACCAAGTGGGGGATCACCGGAAAGATACTTCATACGTGGAAAAACAATAGAAATGTTGTAATTGTCAAACATTTTGATCTGGTATACAAAAATTATTATAGATTTTGATTCACCTGTCTCTTTTTATCGTAACAACGGTTGATGGATTAATTGTTACATAGGTATCCTTCCCTAAATACAGTATGGGTTTTATTGCATTGTAGTTTATTGTACCTGATTCTGTTTTCAAATCCTTTGTTTCGTGAACATAAACAATCCTGCCAATAAAAAGATCGTGATCGCCTGCTTTTATAATATCCTGTACAGCACACTCATACGCTGCATAAGCAAATTCTACGATAGGCACATCAAGATTTACCGATGGCTTAAGCTTCACCCCTGTATCTTTTATTTTATCTATATCCCTGCCACTAATACTACCCAGCCTTACAAGCAAGTTTAGATGTTCAAAACCAATGAAGTTAGCTGAGAAAACACCAGAAGAACTGATCAACTTATGCGTATACCTTTTGGGAGAAATAGAGACACTGTATATCATCGGGTCCTTTGAAAGCCCTGACTGCCATGCTGCTGGCATTAAATCTGTTTCCCCTTTGTATCTTGAGCCTATTAAAGGAACTATACATGGATAAAACTGATAAAAATCAACCATCTTTACCTCCTTTATGTTAATATTATTAATATCAGAAAATTTATCTTTTACAAAGATAAATTTTTCTATTGCAATATTGTATTCATTGATGTTAGGTAATATTTGAAAGGAGAGGTGTCCGAGTGGTTGAAGGAGCACGCCTGGAGAGCGTGTATCCCGAGCAATCGGGATCGTGGGTTCGAATCCCACCCTCTCCGCCAATCGGTAAAAGATGTTGTTGGCTCGCCCTCTGCGAGGGCTCGCCAGCCGATTTTAAAAGTAAATTTGTTCTGGTTTTTGTGTAAATACGATTATACTTGAGGAAGATATAATTCGTGCTTATTATTTGACCTATGGAGCAACACACAAAAATAGAAAATATTACTATATTCTGGGGCAAGACCAAAGGTCCTTTAATTTATTCCAATACATTCGTAATTGATACCGGTGGTACCAAAGTGATTATAGATCCAGGGAGTGATGCCCCTGAATTAAAAAAACTTAGCGAGGATGAGGTCTTTATTGTAAACACCCATTTTCATGGGGATCATAGAAGGATGAACTACCTCTTTAAGAAAGCTAATTTCTTTGCACCAGAGGCAGATGCTCCAATGATAGAGAGCCATGAACAGTTCATAGATGCAGTAGGAATAACAGATAAAGTATTGCGCGAGCAATGGTTAAATGTTGTAAAAACAATATACAATATTACAGAACATAAAGTCTCCGGGATATTTAATGATGATGAATATATCATAGATAAGCAGTATGGAATAAAAGCAATAGCCCTACCAGGACACACCCGGGGGCATAGTGGCATTTATTTTGAAAGTGCATCATTAACATTAATAACAGATATAGATTTAACACCATTTGGTCCATGGTATGGGAATGAGGTTTCTGATATTGATTCATTCATAAGTTCCATTGAAAAGGTGAAGCATATTCAATCAAAATACTTTATAACATCCCATTTAAAAGGCATATATACTAAAGAACAATTGTTACCCTTGCTTGATAAATTTTCATCACATTTTGAACGCAGGGAAAAGACATTACTCGAATTGATAAACGTCAAAGGGGTTTCGTCACTTGATGAACTTGCAACCTATGGTATAATTTATCCTAAAAATACGTTAACAGACAACCCCGCATTATTGTTCTTTGAGAAAAAGATGCTTGAAAAACACATAAAAAGACTTGGCATATCTATACCTGTATCCGCCGACTAAAAATGATCCTGTCCTGTGAACACATGCGCAGTGAGCCCTTTTTATTTCCTTACTAACCCGAACTTCCATACGAGTTTTACAGTTAACCCCCAAAAATACGTTTGCGAAATAGGGAAGTTTGCGTAATGAGTAATGGGGTACCCCGAACGAACCTGTAGAGGCTTAAATTTTTAAGCCCCTACCACATTATTGCATTTTTGGTTTAACCCGAAAAATGCATTTGCGAAATAGGAAAGTTTGTGTAATGAGTGATAACCCCGCGTCAAATATAGGTATTCTTCGAATATTAGAAAAAAAGAAACGGAATGTGATTGCATATAAACATACAAAGGACTTAAGCCTCCTTTACAACAAAAAGCCTTTGTATCTTAGGTGGATCGCAGGGTTGAACGAATGAGCAAACTTTCCTATTGCATTTTTCGGGTTAATGTGGTGAGCAACTTTTCTCTCATGTGAGAGAATCTTACTCGTATCTTAATGATTCTATAGGGTTAAGTTTGGATGCTTTTGTGGCAGGATATAAACCAAAGAATACACCAACTGCAAAAGAAAAAAGAAATGCAATTATAATTGGAAAGACATTAATAGTTATAGGTATCTTTATAAATGATGAAGCAGAGAAGCTGAGCACAGAGCCAAAAATGATCCCGATTACCCCGCCTAAAGTGCTGAGTGTAACAGCTTCCAACAGGAATTGAAGCAGTATGTCCCTGCGTTTTGCACCCACTGCCATGCGTATGCCTATCTCCCTTGTGCGTTCTGTTACAGAAACCAGCATAATATTCATTATGCCTATTCCACCTACCAGTAATGATATGGATGCAATACTACCAAGGAAGATCGTTAAAAGACTCGTTATATTCATTACAGCAGAAAGCATATCAGTAACATTCCTGATGGTAAAATCATCATCAGCTTTAGATTTTATATTGTGTCTCTGCCGTAGAAGTGCCTCTATCTCCTGTTGTGCAGTGTTCACTGCTGAACTTGATATGGCTTTTACAAATATAAAATTAAGATAGTCAATACCCAACAATTTTTTCTGAATGGTGGTGTAAGGTGCCAGTATCATATCATCCTGGTCCTGACCAAATCCAGCAGTACCCTTGGGAGCCATAACAGCAACAACCCTGAATGGTATATTTTTAATCTCAATGATCTTACCTATTGGATCAATACCGCCAAACAATTGTTCTTTTACCACCTGCCCTATAGCACATACGTTTGCAGCTCCTTCAACATCTTCTTTATCAAAGAAATTGCCCTCTGCAACAGGCCAATCCCTTATCATAGGAAAGTTTGAACCAACACCCATTATTGTTGTTGACCAGTTCTGATTCTGAAATACGGTTTGTCCAACCCATCTGACGCCAGGGGAGACATACAATGCATCCGGCACCTCATTTGCTATGGCTGTTGCATCAGAAGGCATAAGTGTGTTTACAGAACCAAAACCACCATGCACCCCACCCATTGATGTACTGCCAGGAAATATTATGAGTAGATTGGATCCAAGTGCTGATATCTGGCTTTCTATTTTCCTGCTTACCCCCTGTCCTATTGAAACAAGAGCAACCACTGCTGCAATCCCTATTATTACACCAAGCCCTGTCAGGATTGAACGCATTTTATTTTTCAAAAGTGCGCGTGTGGATACCTTAAATGCCTCTTGCAGATTCATACGATCTCCTGTTCTGGTTTAATGTATCTGACACTACGAGTCCGTCCTTAAACGTTATTATCCTCTGGGCATATTCAGCAATATCATGCTCGTGCGTAACAAGTATAATAGTTACGCCCATTTCCTGATTAAGCCTTGTAAGTATAGCCATAATTTCATGACTGGTTTTAGAATCAAGGTTGCCGGTTGGCTCATCTGCAAGTATAATACTTGGTGAATTGACGAGTGCCCTTGCAATAGCAACACGCTGTTGTTGACCGCCGGAAAGCTGTTGTGGAAAATGCCTTTCAAAGCCTTTTAATCCCATCATCTCAAGTAATTTTATAGCCTTTTTTTGTCTTTCCTGCTTTGGTACACCAGCATAAATGAGGGGAAGCTCTACATTCTCCATTGCGCTTGTTCTTGCAAGCAGATTAAAGTTCTGAAATATGAAACCTATCTTCTGATTACGGATCTCTGCAAGTCTATCAGCACTAAGAGAGGATACATCTGTGCCTTCGAGTATATACTTTCCATCGGTTGGCTTATCAAGACATCCAAGTATGTTCATGAACGTTGTTTTACCAGAACCAGAAGCTCCTGTTATGGATACAAACGAACCTTTTGGTATCTCAAGGTTAACCTCTTTTAACGCATGTACTGCCACGCCATCAAGAAAATAGGTTTTCTTAAGGTTTATGACCTTTACTACAATATCTTTATCGGGCTTGCTGGTATCCTGTAACAACCTCGTCTCCTTCTTTAAGATCGCCATTTATAAGTTGCGTGTAATAATTATCTCTTATACCTGTTTGTATCGGGATAGGTATAAATTGTCCATCTTTGTATTTCCAGACCTTTGTTATGCGGTACCATTCCCTTTTTTCAATCTCTGCATTGGGTACATGTACCCAATCAGGCAACTTATGATGCAGGCTATAATCCCTTATAATAGCATCAGAATTTTTAGGCACAAATCTAAGCGCTGCATTGGGAATCATTAAAATGTTTTCCTGCTTACCTACATCTATTGTTACATAGGATGTCATGCCTGGCTTTAGTTTCAAGTCTTTGTTATCCACGTATATGATTACGTCATAATTAACCACGTTCTGAATGACCATGGGTGCATTTCTTATGATAGCCACTGTTCCATGAAAGATTGTATCCGGATAAGCATCTACAGTGAATTCTGCTTTCTGACCAACCTTCACCTTTCCTATATCAGTTTCAACAACGTTTGTATCGCTTTCCATCTTTGTAAGGTCCTCTGCTATAACAAACAGATCCGGTGTTTGAAATGATGCTGCTACGGTTTGTCCAGGATTTACATCCCTTGTTATCACAACCCCATTTAACGGAGATAGTATACGCGTGTGCTCCAGATTAAACTTTGCGATCTTATAATTTGCCTTAGCCTGTAACACTGCTGCCTGAGCTGCTGAAAAATTCGCAGCAGCCACTTCATAAGTGGCTTTTGCTGTGTCTAACTGTTGTTTGGAAACGAGATCAGGTGGTAATGAGAGGTATCTTTCGTAGTTTGCCTTATCAAGCTCCATGTTAGCTTTTGCCTGGATTACTCCTGCTTCAGCACTCAGTAAGTTTGCCTTTGCCTGTGCAAGTGCTGCTTCAAATGGAGTTGGGTCTATCAAAGCAAGTAACTGCCCCTTTTTTACTATACTGTTGAAGTCTGCATACAATCTTATTATCTGCCCTGAGATCTGAGCACCCACCTGTGCCCAGACCACTGGATTTATCTGCCCTGTTGCACTAACTGTTGCAGTAATATCTCCTCTTTTTATCTTCTCAAATGTGAGTAAAGGCTGTTTATTTTTTTTAACCACAATCACCACTGCTACAATGATTATTAAAAGGGCTATAACAGTGATAATCCAGTATTTAGTCTTCATTGTTTCCCCCATTCAAATTTTCAATTCCTGTAACATATTCAAGATTTGCCACTGCAATATTGTAAGATGCTAAAGCAGATGCGTATGATGCCTGTGCATTCTGGTATGTAGCTACAGCAGTCAGGTAATCAAGGTAATTGTTTATACCAGCACTGTATCCCTTTTCTGTGAGTAAAAGGTTTGCCTCTGCTTGAGCCAATGTATCCTTTGCAAGGGTTATACTCTTTTGAGCCTGTTCAATATTGTCAAGGGCTGATTGTACTGACAACTCCACTGAAAGCCTTTGTTGATCCATTGTGTATTTAATTTTTAACATCTGTGCTTTTGCAACCTCCATAGCAGAGGTGGTTGCAAATCCTGAGAATATATTGAAATCTAATTCAAGCCCCACTGCCCAGTTCCACACAAGAGGGAAATCCTGCCCGGACCAATTGTAGGAAGCATTGCCAGAAAGTGTAGGAAAATATGAACTTATGGATTGTTTATACGAGTATTTTGCAGAGTTGAGCTGTCTTTCAAGTGATAGGTAATCAGGTCTATTCTCAAGTGCCTTTTTCACATATAGGTTTGTATCAAAGGTAATAGGTTCGGCATTAAGCTGGCCTGTGAATGATATGCCTGATGTAAGAGGTAATCCCATAAGGGACAATAAATTTAGTATGTATATCTTTTTCGCATTCTCTGCTGTGAGCAAATTTAGCTTAATGCTTCCAAGGCTTGCCTTTGCACTTAACACATCAATCTTTGTTTTTAATCCAGCCTTATAGTAGGACTCTGCCTGTTGTAGCTGGATTTCCATCTGCTTTAGCAGGTATCTGTCAGAATCAATGATCATATTGTATTGAAGTAGATTATAAAAGTTCTGCTTTACACTATAGATAAGCGTGTTTCTTGTGTTTGCAAGATTATATCTGGCTGCATCTATAAGCTCTTCAGAAGACTTCATACCAAAGTAGTTTTTACCAAAGCTGAATAATTGTTGAGAAAGTGTTACAGATGCTGTGTAGTACGGATAATTGGTGTTATCTGGTTGTCTGTAATATAAAGACGCATAGGGACTCTTGGACGTGATCACAAGATTTGAGGTGGCCCTTTGAGCTTCTGCAACAGCATTGATCTGCGGTAGCAGATTTGCCCTTGCTATTCCATAATTGCCCTGACCTGCCAATACATCCATTTCAGATGCTTTTAATTGAGGGTTATTCCGAAGTGTAAGTCTGATACAATCATCAAGGGTCATGGTTTGTTCATTTGCTCTAACTGTTGAAGCAAGCATTATGGTTAAAAGAAAAGAAAGTAAAAACACATGCAGGTTTGTTATCAGAGAAATTATGTTATGTTCTGTAGATCTGTTTGAACTAATGATTTGGTCCGTGATATCCATGTCCATTATACTCTCTTTTGGTAATGATACCTTCTAAGATTTTAAAAAACTTTTTTTGTTGTTCTTTGTTCAAAATAGATTTAACCCCAATTAAATGGTTAACAACCTTTTGCTGTATTGCTTCCTGCATACTGCCTATATCAGCGATGGTCTGATGGATCTTTTTCATATCTGGCTGATCAGCTTCCATAAGGTTTAGCAATTCAATTCGCTTAACAAATATCTGTTTTCTCAATGTGTCTATATCTGTAAAAAATGTCTTTTCCTTTTCCTCAAACAACCTTTCCTGCACCGGCGTTAAAGATAACTCCTTTACAAGCAACGCATGTCTTCTGAATGGAACCTGTGCATAATACCTGCGCGTATAATATGAATAAAACACACTTGCTAGGATTACTATATTGAGTATTACTGAAATAAGAAGCAAAAACTTTAAAGTACTATTTTTCATTATTATCCTCTACCATGGCTATGTATGCCGCGCCTATAGAATGTGGCTGAATAGAATCAAAGGTTTCTAAAGAGAGTGTTTTTGTAATGCTTTGCTGTGGATTTGTCATAGCTGTTCCAATAATACCACCAATGCGTGTACCTATAATTATTGTCAGAATTATGACACCTATCTCAATAACCCCTGTCAATACAGGGAATAAGGATAATCCTTTTAAATTCCTTTCTTCTATGTGTGCCATAACCCTTGTTGCAAAGCCCTCAGGTGCTTTAAAATGTTCCACAAGCCTGAAACTTTCATGTATTGCAAGCATGTCTTCAAGATCATTTTTACACTTCGAGCATTGTTTTATATGGGCTTCTAAATCCTCTTTTTTGTTTGGAGGTAAAGCCCCATCTATATAAAGAGAAAACAATGCTCTGGCTTTTCTACACCTCATTCCTGTAACTCCTTAATCTATTTAACGAAAATTTTGTACATTTGTTCCGTCGTTTACACATTCATATTTCATGGGCAATGCTCCCTTGTTTTAAAAGCAATTTTTGTGTTGACTGTATTTATAAAATGTTTATTTTAATTTAAACCCATGCATAAATTTAATCCTGCAAATGCAGATAATTTGAACAATCCACAGCGACTTGCACATGAACAACCTGATAAGATTTTAAGAGCAGCTGGGGTATCTAAAGGCATGACAGTAGTGGATGTGGGTTGTGGTACTGGATTTTATACATTTCCTCTGTCAGAGATCGTTGGAGAGAAAGGACTTGTATATGCAGTGGATATGTCTGCTGATATGCTCAATCTGCTTAAAAAAGAGCTTTCAAAGCACAATCTGAAAAACATCAAACCCATCTTATCAGAAGAAGTAAAAATACCTCTGAATGATGGTATCGCAGATATGGTTATAAACGTTAACATGTTGCACGAGGCTTATGATAAGGATGCTTTTATACAGGAATTAAGAAGACTTTTAAAAAAGAATGGAAGGCTATTAATAATAGACCATAAAAAAGATCCAGATCTTTCCGGTGGGCCCCCTTTTGAAGATAGGGTTTCATACGAAGAGGCATTGGGTTTATTGAAAAAATATTTTGATATAGTGGTTAAAGGACCATCTGGTGATAGGCAGTATGGTATTGTTGCCATGAAAGGATAGTAGATATATATGTCAGAAAAGTATGTGATCAAAAATGGTTTTATTGTTGATGGAAGTGGTGATAAGGGATTTTTCGCTGACATTGAGATATCCGGAGACAGAATAAATCGTATATCAAAAACTGGCTTATCGTCTGATAATATCATAGATGTCTCTGGTATGGTAGTAGCCCCTGGTTTTATAGATATTCATTCGCATTCTGATTACCATATTCTTCTGAACCCTTATGCTGAAAGTAAAATAAGACAGGGCGTTACAACTGAGGTTAATGGCAATTGTGGTTATTCTATAGCCCCTGTAGATGGCATTATAAAAGAAGAGAGAGAACATCAGTATTATGATAGCTATAGATTAGAACTTAATATCAAAAGCCTATCTGATTATATCTCTCTGGTGGAAAAGAATGGTACATCAATAAACATTGCAATGCTTGTAGGCCATGGCACAATACGTGGTTCTGTAATGGGCAGGAGGGCAAACAGGGCTACTGATGAAGAGTTAAACAGAATGAGAAAACTTGTAAAAGAGTCCATGGAAGCTGGTGCATTTGGTATGTCAACCGGACTTGCGTATACACCCGGTGCTTATGCTGACACACAGGAGATAATAGAGCTTGCAAAGGTAGTAGCTGATTACAATGGTATCTATGCTACACACATGCGTTCTGAGGGCAGAAAGCTTGTAGAGGCGGTTGAAGAGGCATTAGAAATAGGAAAGTATGGAGGACTTCCTATCGAGATAAGCCATCTTAAAACCATGCACCCTGAAAACTGGTATAAAATAGACAGGGTATTTGAACTCATAGAATCAGCTCAACGTAACAACATTGATGTTGCTGCTGATAGGTACCCCTATCTGTCTGCCTATACCGGTCTGGCTTCTGTTATGCCTGACTGGGTATTTGCAGATTCTACTGAAGCAGCTTTAAAAAGGCTTGAAGATAAGAATATCAGGAAAAAGATTGAAATGGAACTTGCGGACCAGCATAAGGATCTGTATGGTTATCTTTCAAGGATTGTGCTGTCTCAATGTTTTACACAGGAATATAAAAGGTTTGAAGGAAAGAATATTGTTGAGATTGCCTCAGAGCTTCACATACCACCCATGGAAGTAATTTATAATATCCTTATAAAAGAGCAGTTAATGACAACAGCGATCTACTTTGTAATGAATGAAGATAATCTAAAACGTATTCTATTGAAGCCTTATGTGTCTATAGGTTCAGATGCAGGGCTCCGTGCAAACTATGGTCCACTTTATGAAGGTAAGCCCCATCCAAGGGCTTATGGCACCTATCCCAGGGTTTTCACAGACTTTGTAAACACCGGTATTTTAAGCCTTGAGCAGGCAGTTCACAAGATGACCCTGTTACCTGCCAGAAGAGCTGGTATTAAACAAAGGGGCATGATAAGGGAAGGTTGGTTCGCAGATCTGGTTGTGTTTTCAAAAGAACAAATAAAAGATATGGCAACATATATAAACCCACACGTGTATCCTTCTGGTATAAACACTGTCATTGTAAATGGAAAAATTGTGATCAGGGATGGTGAGCATACAAAGGTATTGGCTGGTAGAATGCTAAAAAAGAATGGTGTTGCGGGTAGAGATGGAGCGAGGATTGAATAGGTGAAAAAGCTTCTTTATCTCAAAAAAATGCGTTTGCGAAACAGGGAAGTTTGTGTAATGAGTGATGGGTACCCCGAACCCGAAAAATGCATTTGCGAAATAGGGAAGTTTGTGTAATGAGTGATAACCCCGCGTCAAATATAGGTATTCTT
>JBMFUY010000015.1:0-24181 GCA_049966275.1 bacterium | reverse complement strand
GGATCGTGCGACCCATGCTCTGCATGGGTACCCCGAACGAATGAGCAAACTTTCCTATTGCATTTTTCGGGTTAACCATGGGTTTGTTTCTTATAACAATTCCATTTATAACATGGGTGATCATACATGTTTTTGTGCCATCAGTTAAAAATTCCAGAATTATCCCTACCAGTTTCTTATATACTGATGGTAAAGCGTGATGAACATACTTGATTGTCATATTATTATCATATATAAGTTAGATATACGTTTTAAGGAGGCTTTAACGTGTTTAATATTAATATCAGAATAAAAATTACCCTGTTGATCGCGGCATTATTACTTGTATTGGAAGGCGTCCAGCTTGCTATTAGCTGGTACAATCTTCGTGCACAATTCAATGATCTTATAACCAGACAAACAGAAAGTTTGTTAGAACAACAAACTGGCACTATTTCATCACTTATAAGTGGCCAGGCATTTACCGGCTCAAATATTACGTCATTAGAATCCACTCTATCAAAAATGAGTAATTTAATACAGGGAACATCCTTTGTAAGTTTATTTTCTCCGGATGGCAGTGTAATTGCCGCATCGTCTGAAGCTGTCAATAACATAGCATCGGTAGACCAGTTAAAAGATTACTTTAAATCACCAAGGCCTGGTATAAATAATATTGATACACTCGCACATAGATATTTTATAGCTCCTGTGCTGGATTCACAAGCCAATACTGTTGCCTATTTAGTGATCGCTTTATCAAAGGTAAGGATAAACTCATTTCTGTTCAACATGTTTGAGCAAAACCTGTGGACAGCAGTCCTGACATATTTCGTTGTTGTATTTATTACGTATTTTGCCGGACTTATCATCACAAAGCCTGCATCAAAATTGCTATCATTTACAAGATGGATAGGAAATGGAGATTTAACACACAGTGTTGAGGCGTCATCCTCTGATGAGTTTGGTATTCTAACAAAGGCATTTAATGATACAACACTAAAACTAAAGGACGTCATATTAAAGATCAGAGATGTAACAAAGGATGTGGTGGGAATATCAAACTCGTTATCAGAGACATACACCAGATTAGAAATAGCCTCTTCTAAAGAAGTGTCAGAGCTTAAGACCGCATTTAGTTCAATAAACTCAACAATAACAGCAATAGATAATATAGCAAACACAATGGATAGCATTGTTAATCAGTATTCTGATTTAACCTCTGCTTTAAATCAATTTACAAGTTCAATAGGAGAGGTTGATAATTCTGCAGAGAGATTAACCGTTTCTATAGGAGATATTTCAATTTCTATAGAAGAGATAGTGGGTTCTATAAAAGAGGTTACAAACAACCTTGGTGAGCTTTCTAAATATATAGAGGAGTCAAGCTCATCAATACATGAAATTCGGTCCACAATTAAAGAGATAAGTGAGTATTCAACAAACAACTCAAAATTGTCTGAAGTTGTTGTTAATGAATCTACGGATGGATTAAAGTCAGCGGATATAACTATTGAGGGCATAGGAAGGATCAAGCAGGCAACAGATGAAATAGTGAATTCTATAAATCAGCTCGTAAAGAGTTCAAACCAGATCGTAGAGATCCTTGATAGTATAAATCAGATAGCTGATAAAACCAACCTGCTGGCTTTAAATGCTGCAATAATAGCAAACCAGGCAGGAGAACACGGGAAAGGGTTTGTTGTAGTTGCGCAGGAGATCAATGAGCTTGCAGAACGAACAAGGATATCAACTACAGAGATAGATAAAATTATCAAAAGTATAAACGCTGAAATGCAGAAGGCTAAATCAGCAGTGGATGCTGGCATGATGGCTGTTGAAGAGGGCATCAATCTTACCCGTACAACGCACAGGAAACTTGCCATTATAAATGAAAGTACAAAAAATGCTCATAGCGTAACCATGTCAATAGAAAAGATGATAAGAGAGCAGGCAACAACATTGAATACTATTGCCGAAGCTCAGGAAATGATATCAAAGGTATCAAAACAAATATTGAATGCTATGAACGATCAGGTTAATGGTACCACACAGATCAGTCAGACAGTGGATAGTATAAAGGATCTAACAAACAAACTTCATATAGCTACATCAGAACAGACAAAGAGTATCCAGCTTATAGCAAAGAATGCAGACAATACAATGCATGCAATAAACAATGTAAATCAAACATTGGGTGTACAAAAACATGAGAATAAAATAGCAGTTGAAACAATAGAGAACAGTTTGAAAAGTATTGAAGAAAATATATCCGTGATAAAGCAAACAGAGGCATTGTTAACAACATTGAAGGACACGCTCGGATACTTAAAGAATAGTGTGGAATGGTTTAAATTAGAATAAAATTATATATTGACTTATCAATAACAGTGCTTTAAATTAACGCAAAAAAAGGAGGTAAAATGAAGAAAATAACTTTGATTTTGGGTCTGCTTGCTATTTCAGGTTTAACGATAGCAGGCTGTGCTAAAAAAGAGGTTGTTAAACCAGAAGAAAAGCCACAGGCAAAACAGGAGGCACCACAGCCAGTACAACAACAGGCGCCAGCAGTAACAGCTCAAGCTCAGCAACCTACAGTGAAATCCATAGAGGAGATTCAAAAGGAATTGGAGATGATCCACTTTGATTTTAACAAATACAATATCAGACCTGATGCAAAAACTATACTTGAGCATAACGCAAAGGTATTGGAGGAAAATCCTGATATAAAGGTGCAGATAGCAGGTTACTGCGATGAAAGGGGATCAGTAGAATACAACCTTGCTCTTGGAGAAAAAAGGGCGCAGGCTGCAAAGGACTATCTTGTAACACTTGGTATAGCTCCTGGTAGATTATCGACAATCAGTTATGGTAAATCAGACCCCATTGACCCTGCTCACAATGAAAAAGCCTGGGCAATGAACAGAAGAGATGAATTCCATATTGTAAAATAATGCTTAGAGCAATATAATATGGATATCCCCGGCATATTGCCGGGGATATTTTTAAAAACCAAGGGATAATATGGAACATATACTTAATTTAGTAAATTTTGCTGTTGTTGGCCAGAACGAAACAGGTTCAATAGGTTCAATGATACTTTCAGCAGGCCCTGTTGCCAAAGCAGTCCTTATCATTCTACTTATAATGTCTATCATAAGTTGGGCAATCATAATTTTCAAATATATTTCGTTTAAAAGGGTGTCTAAGGCAGCAGATAAGTTTATGGAGGCATTTGTAAGTGGTAAAACATTATCAGAGGCATATGAGGAAACAAGAGCAATGCCTGCTTCATACTTAAAATCTATTTTTGATGTAGGTTATAAAACAGCAACACGCAAACGTGGCTCAAGGTCAGAACAGTATGATGATTCACCTGTAACCCTTGATATTATAGAAAGGGCAATGAGAAAGGTTACACTTGTGGAGGTGAATAGACTTGAAGACCTGCTATCTTTCCTTGCGTCAACAGGAAGTGCATCACCATTCATAGGTTTGTTTGGAACAGTATGGGGCATAATGACAGCATTCAGGAATATTGGAATTACAGAATCAGCAAGTCTTGCTATTGTTGCCCCTGGCATCTCAGAGGCGCTTATTACAACGGCAATGGGGCTTTTTGCAGCAATACCAGCTGTTCTTGCATACAACTATTTTGAAAGAAGGATCAAGGTGTTCATGGATGACATGGATGCTTTTATTATTGAAATGCTCAATATGTTTGAAAGATACATAAACGCAAATGGCATTAAGCACGAATAACAAAAGATCGTTTTCTGAAATAAACGTAACCCCTTTGGTTGATGTGATGCTTGTGTTGCTTATAATATTTATGGTTACAGCACCAATGCTTCAACAGGGCATAAAGGTTAATCTACCACAGGCAAGGGCGCAAAGTCTGAAATCTGAAGAACAAAAGATCATGATAACTATTACAAAAGATGAAAAGATATACATTAATAAAAATCCGTACACGCTTGAAGAACTCGGTAAAACATTAAAGGCTCTTGAGGCGTACAACAAAAACAGGCAGGTATTTCTAAAAGCGGATAAGGATGTCCCTTATGGCTTTGTGGTAAGGGTTATGTCAGAAATAAAATCAGCAGGCATTCAGGAACTCGGTATGGTGACAGAACCTTTACATGAAAAATGAACAGTATTCTGAATAATTATGGTAGCTTATTCCGTAAGACCATTGTCTTTTCAGCAATTGTACATCTGTTATTTTTGTTTGTTTTGATGTATGGTAATCTGATTCCATCAAGCTCCATAAACTATACCCCTGTATACACAGTAAAACTTGTCTCCACATCTGCCCTTAACAGCAACCAGGCCAGCAGTGAGGCAGAAAACAAAAAGACTTTACCCAGTAACACCCAAACACCTGCTGTAGAGCAAAAGGCAGTAGAACATCCCAGGCAGATGATACTCCCTATTGAAAAAAAGCCTGTTAGCAAAAAGGAACTTCTTTCTGCTATAAATGCAGTAAACAACGAGTTGCGAAAGCAACAATTATTGAATGCTATTAAACAGGCTGTCAAGAATGCAAACTCCTCTAACAACTCAACCAATGGGCAGGGGGGCGCTGTAGCAAGTGGTAATACTGGTTTGCCATCAGGAAGCATAGCAGATGAGTATTATTCAGTTATCTGGCAGAAGATACACGATGCATGGCTTGTTCCTTCAAGTATGGCTGCCTCAAGTTATGGATATGAAACAATCGTATCAATAACAATAAACAGGGATGGTTCAATATCCAATCTAAGTGTAGAAAAAAGTTCTGGAAATGTGTATTTTGATCAAACCGCTATTCGAGCCATAAAAAGGGCATCCCCCTTGCCCCCATTCCCTCCAAGCTGGTTACAGAAGAGTATAAATATAGGTATAAAATTTAGCTGTAAGGAAGGTTGTCAATGAAGAATAAATGGATAGTTGTTGCGGCTATTTTGTTACTCAGCGTTAGTAGTGCTTACGCAAAGGTGTACATAGACATAAATGCGCCTACAATAAAAAGATTACCCATTGCAGTAACAATGCCTGTTGCAGAACCAGGCTCTGACCTAAATGATGTCCAGTTGCTATACAACACCATAACCAATGCACTCAATACATCTGGTTATTTTGCGGTGTTGAATCCAGCCATGTTTATAGAGAAGAAAGGCGGATTATTGCTCGGACAGTTTAATCTGAGTGATTGGACAGATATTGGTGCTGAGGGACTTTTGAAGATGTCGTATGCGGTAAAAGGCAATACAGCTATTGTGAAGGCGTATCTTTACGATGTAGTTCAGGGAAAATCATTAATTGCAAAACAGTACAGTGGCAATGTAAGAGATGTCAGATACATAGCAAACAGTATAGCTAATGATGTTATTTATGCCTTTACCGGTCATCCAGGACTTGCTGGATCAAAGATCGCTTTTGTTTCAAAAAAAACAGGGAAGGAACAGATATACGCTATGGATCTTGATGGTAGTGATATGGTGCGACTGACTTACAATAATAGCATAAATCTATCACCAGTGTGGTCGCCAGATGGAAACAGTTTACTTTTCACCTCATATATGCATAAAAACCCTGATCTTTACATGCTCAATTTATTGAGTGGAAGCCTGACAACCCTTTCAAATAGAAAGGGTTTGAACATAAGTCCAAGTTTCTCTCCTGATGGCAGAGAAATAGCTGTTTCCTTAAGCTTCTCAGGCAGTCCTGAAATATACCTGATGAACCTTGAAGGCAAAATAATCAAACAATTGACCCACACCTCTGGTATAAATGTTTCTCCAAGTTTTTCTCCGGATGGGAAGAAGATAGCCTTTGTTTCGGACAGGGCTGGTGGACCGCAGATCTATACAATGAATGTAGATGGTTCAGATGTCCAGCGTGTAACATTCAAAGGGGATTATAATGCTTCCTGCGATTGGTCTCCAAATGGCAAACGTATAGTATTCTCTGGCTTGTCTTCTGATGGAACATTTGATATTTATACAATCAAGCCAGATGGGTCTGATTTAGAAAGGTTAACAGAGAACCAGGGGGATAATATGAGTCCAAAATGGTCACCGGATGGATACTATATTATTTTTGTATCTACTCGAGATGGTCACCAGCAGTTGTATGTGATGAACGCAAATGGTAGTAATCAGCACAGGATTATAGCAACGGATTATGATATGAGTTCGCCAAGCTGGTCCAGCAGGATAAATTTCAAAATAACGATAAGATGAGGTTATTCATGAAAAAGATATTTATCTTAAGCTTTCTGATTTTTGCTGGCTTAATTATGTCCGGATGTATAAGGACAAGTGAAGATATAAGGCTTGATAATGAACTGAACGAACTTAAGAAGACTGTGGAAATAAACAACCAGCAACTGAACAATAAAATTGATAAAGAGGTTCAAAGCATAAGGGATAGTCAGGTTAATCTATTATCAAAACTTGAAAACAACAGCAACGATATCAGGGATCTCAGGAACAGGCTGGATATTCTTCAGCATAGGTTGAATAATCTAAAACAGGACCTGGATCTATTCACCACTACTGGTGGAACTCTAAATACGAGTATTGAACAGAGATTATCCGCTCTTGAGACCTCTATGACTGCAGTGGAAGCATGGATGAGCTTCTCACGAGCCTATGGGAATAGAGCTGTTTCTCACAGTACAGAAACCTCGGTAAAAAAGCACCCTGTTCCTGGTATAGATGATGCTATACGACTCTTCAAGGAAGGTAAATTTGAAGATGCAAGGCATATCTTTGAAAGGTATGCAAATACTGGCAGTCCGATAGAAAAAGCCAGAGCTACATTTTATCTTGGAGAAATAGCATACAGGGAAAAGGACTATAAACAAGCCATTGCTAATTATGGTACAATTGTAGAAAAATATCCTGATAGCCCATTAATCACAAGTGCTTATTACATGATCGGCAAAAGTTTTGTCAATCTTGGTGATAAAAAAAAGGCAAAACTATTCTTCGAAGAGCTTGTTACCCGTTATCCTAAGGATAGATTGAGTAAATCTGCTAAAATTGAATTAGAGAAGTTAAAATGATCCTTCTTGGCATAGAAACATCCTGTGATGAAACCGGTGTGGCTATCATACAGGATGGGAAGATACTCGTGGATCTCATATCAAGCCAGATGGATTTTCATAGCATTTATGGTGGGGTTGTGCCGGAGTTTGCATCAAGAATGCAGCTTGAGACAATAGGCCCTCTTACACAAAAGGCTTTTGAAATGCAGGACTTAGACTTGAGAGACGTTGATGGCATAGCTGTTACAGTTGGGCCTGGTTTGATTGGTTCAATACTTGTTGGTGTTAACTTTGCCAAGGGACTTGCATATACACTTGGCAAACCACTGGTGGGCATTGATCATGTACAGGCGCATCTATTTTCACCTTTGATAGAGTTTAAACAACTCTCTTTTCCCTATATAGGTTTGATCGTCTCTGGTGGTCATACAGAACTTTATACAGTGAGATCTTTTACAGACGTGATTTTGGAGGGAAAAACCATTGATGATGCCGCGGGTGAGGCATACGATAAGATAGCTGGTGCACTTGGGCTTGGTTACCCTGGAGGTCCTTTAATAGACAACATAGTAAAGAAAAATAAAGAGGATAAAAAGAGGCATGACTCAGAAAAGGATAGAAAAGAAAACATAAAATTCCCCATGGCATTGATGAAAAAGGGTAATTATAATTTCTCTTTCAGCGGGTTAAAAACAGCTGTAATACGACATATAAAAGGATTGGGCAATAATTTAACAGAGCATAATGTATCTATTATAGCACAGGCTTCGCAGGATGCGATTACAGGGGTACTTGTTAAGAAAACTATTGCTCTGGCTAGGGATAAACACATCAAGCGTATAGCCATTTCAGGTGGTGTGGCTGCAAATTCGCAACTCAGAGAGATGTTTATGGCATACAAAGATGAATTTGACATATTTATACCTTCAGTTAAGCTTTGCACTGACAATGGTTCTATGGTTGCATTTCTTGGTTATCAGTTGTTAAAACTCGGTATCAAACATAATATGGATATAGATGCCTATGCCAATAACACACGCATTCCTCAAAGAACTCGGTCTACTTCCACATAAGTCTATGGGACAGCATCTGCTTAAAGATGAAGCGGATGCAGAAGCTATAATCGATGCCCTTGATATACAACCCGGGGATCAAATTCTTGAAATAGGTGCTGGTTGCGGCGTTCTGACAGAACGCATACTTGAGAGATTCGGTACAGAGGATAAATCTGTTCTTGTATCAGTTGAAATTGATAACAGGTATGTAGACTTTTTAAAGAAAAGGTTTTCTAACAACAAACATTTCAGGGTTTTAAAACAGGATATACTGAATGTTAATCTTTCCGGGCTTTTTGATGGCTCGTTTAAGGTTGTAGGGAATATACCATACTATATATCAAGTCCCATCCTCAGATTGTTATTTAACAGTCATGGCTTCATCTCGGATATTGTTATAATGCTACAGAAAGAGGTGGGCATGAGGGTTGTATCAGGACCATCTGATGAGTACTTTGGATTGCTGTCCATTATGCGTATGCTGCATTACAATGCCTCTGTTGTGAAGGATATAGATAAGACCCATTTTATTCCTCAACCAAAGGTGGATTCAGTTGTTTTAAAACTGCAGGTTCATACGCCTTTAGTAAATGCTTCAGATGAAAAGCTTTTGTTGAGGATCTTAAAGTATGCTTTTAGTGCAAGACGGAAAATGTTAAAGAATACCCTGCAACCTCTTGGTTCTAAGTCAGATATATTAAAATGGTGCGAAGATGCTGGTATAAATATTAATGACAGGGCTGAAAACATAGGCATTGATACCTGGATAAAATTTCTTAATGTGTATAAAAAGAGTTTATACAGTTCTACCACAGCATATGATGGTAAATGATCGAAACATTAACCCGAAAAATGCAATAGGGAAGTTTGCTCATTCGTTCGGGGTACCCATCACTTATTACACAAACTTTCCTATTTCGCAAACACATTTTTGGGGTTAACTGAATCCTTATATTTTTGGTTGACAATAAAGGTTTTATAATTGATATACTATAGGAGGTGAAGAATCTTGTTAAACGCTCTTCACAACCAGTTATGCAAAGAGAAAGGTAATATTTAAACAATTTATGGCTCAAATAATAGATGGCAAAAGCGTGGCAGCAGAGATTAAATTAGAGGTCAAAGAACAGGTTGCAAGACTGAAGGCACAGTACAATGTAATACCAGGTCTTGCTGTGATACTTGTAGGCGATGATCCAGCATCTACTATTTACGTGAGAAACAAGCAAAAGGCGTGCGATGAGGTTGGCATACATTCAAGGACGTTCAGCTTTTCCGCGGATGTTGAGCAGAAAGAACTTGAGATATTAATAAACGAATTGAATAAGAACCCTCAGTACAATGGCATTCTTGTTCAGATGCCTCTGCCAAAGCCCCTTGATGCAAGAACGCTTATTAATCTTATAAACCCTGACAAGGATGTGGATGGACTTGTACCCTCTAATATGGGTAAGCTTGTTATCGGTGAACAGGCTCTTTATCCATGTACGCCTCTTGGTATTATGGCACTTCTACAAAGATATGCAATACCGGTTTCAGGTGCACATGCTGTGATTGTTGGCAGAAGTAACCTCGTAGGAAAACCACTCTCTTTAATGCTGCTATCCGCTAATGCCACTGTTACTGTGTGTCACACAAAAACAAGAGACCTTGCTGAAATAGTAAAACAGGCAGATATACTTGTTGCTGCAGCCGGGAGGAAGGGGCTTATAAAGGGAGAATGGATCAAGCAGGGAGCTGTTGTTATAGATGTAGGTACAAACAGGACCGAGAGTGGTAAGTTAACCGGTGATGTGGAGTTTGAACAGGCAGAAAAGAGGGCTTCTTTTATAACACCTGTGCCAGGTGGCGTTGGTCCAATGACCATTGCCATGCTTTTAAATAATACGCTTGCTGCTACCAAGAGGCAAATTGCATAATGATTGTTACTGAAAAAAAAACAGAATCTGAAGTCCTTGAAGCACTGAAAGATTATCATAAAATCTTTATTGTTGGTTGTGGTTCATGCGCCACAGCGAGTAGAACTGGCGGGGAAGATGAATGTAAAGAATGGTTCGAAAAGCTCAAAAGAGATGGTAAACAACCAACAGGATATATAGTACCAGAAGAAACATGCCATGTATTACTTTTAAAGAGCCAGATAAGGCAGTCTGCAGAAGCAGAAGAATCAGATGCTTTTCTTGTGCTTGCCTGTGGTGCTGGTGTCCAGGCTGTTTCATCAGCCTCTGATAAACCAGTGGTTGCAGGATTAAACAGTATGTTCCTTGGTACAACGTACCGGGCAGGTGAATTTCTCAAGTATTGTTCCATGTGTGGAAACTGTGTGTTATCGTACACTGCTGGTATATGCCCTGTTACCAGGTGTCCCAAAGGATTGGTGAATGGCCCATGCGGAGGCATGGTAAATGGCATGTGCGAGGTTGATAATAGTATGGAGTGTGTATGGGTGGAAATATATAAAAAGCTTAAAGCACAGAATAAACAACGCAAACTTGTAAGCATAACAGCCCCACGTTCATACAAAAATATCAGACATGTTAAGGTGGAACCTAAAAAGATTTCAAGGAAGGCTTTTTGATGTCAGGGTTACAGGAGTCCATTAAGAATAATAAGTTCGTTATCACTGCTGAGTTATCACCACGAAAGGGCACGATCGTTACCAACTTTATAAAGAGTGTGCATGCACTCAAAAACAAAGTGGATGCAATCAATGTTACAGACAATCAAAGAGCTATTATGCGTATGAGTTCTCTTGTTGCATCTTATCTTGTTTTGAGAGAGGGCGTTGAGCCTATATTTCAACTCACCTGCAGGGATAGAAACAGACTTGCACTTCAATCAGACCTGTTAGGTGCAGCTACACTCGGTATAAAGAATGTACTTGCCCTTACAGGGGATCATCCATCTGCAGGTGATTTTCCTGAAGCAAAACCCGTGTTCGACCTTGATGCAACAACGCTTCTACAGACTATAAAGAAATTAAATGCAGGGTTTGACCTGAATGATCACCCCTTAAAGGGTGCAACAGATTTCTTTGCCGGCGCTGCACTTACCCCACAGACAGAACCCATTGAGCCTGTGATCCTCTCAATGGAGAGAAAAATAAATGCCGGTGCAGAGTTCTTTCAAACCCAGCCGGTTTTTGATGTAGAAGCATTTGAGCAATTTATGTCTAAAATTGTGCAATTTAATAAACCTATCATTCCAGGTATATTACTTTTACATTCTGCTGAACAGGCGTTAAATTTAAATACACACGTTCCGGGTATAAAGATACCTGACATCATGATCAGAAGGCTTGAATCAGCTACTGATCCACGTATGGAAGGTATAAACATAGCTGTTGAACTTATACAGAAACTGAGGCGTATTGCGCATGGTGTTCATATTATGACCGTGGGACAGGAAAAGGATATCCCGATTATACTTGAAAGGATTTGAAATGAAACAAACCCCTCTTTATGAAACACACAAACATTTGAATGCAAAATTCATGGAGTTTGGCGGGTATGAAATGCCATTACAGTATACAGGTATTATAGATGAACACCTCAATGTGAGAAACAATGTGGGTATATTTGATGTCAGTCATATGGGTGAAATATTTATAAGCGGACCTGATGCTCTTGATTTTTGTGAATGGTTAACGCCCAACCATGTTTCAAGGCTTGCCAAAGGCATGGCTCATTACAACTTCCTTTTGAATGAGCATGGTGGGGTAATAGATGATTTGATCATATACAGGCTTGATGATGATGAGTTTATGTTTTGCGTTAATGCATCCAACACAGAAAAGGATTACAGCTGGATAATGTCACATAAAAAGGGTAATGTTGTCATAGAAAACAGGTCAGATGACATCGGTATGATCTCTGTTCAGGGACCTTTAGCAGCCAGAACCATGGAATCTATCTTTCCTGGTATTACAGATATCAAAAGGTTTACATTTAAAATAGAAACCTTTGAGGGAAAGCAGGTTATTGTATCAAGAACCGGCTACACAGGGGAAGATGGATTTGAATGCTTTGTGGACAAAGATGTTGTTGTAAATCTATGGAATGATGTTATGGAGGCAGGAAAGCCATATCATATAAAACCTGTTGGGCTCGGGGCAAGAGATACATTAAGGGCAGAGATGGGGTATCCTCTTTATGGTATGGAATTGGACGAGGCTACAACACCAATTCCTGCCAATCTTGGCTGGGTAATTAAGATTGATAAAGGTTCTTTTATAGGCAGAGAGGCTTTAAAAACTGAAATATCACATGGTATAACAAAAAGGCTTTTTGGCATTGTTATGGATGCTAAATCTATCCCAAGACACAAAAACCCTGTTCTGGCAAAACGAAATGTTGTTGGTGAGGTTACAACAGGTACATATTCTCCATCCCTGTCAAGGGGCATTGCCATGGCTTACATTGATACTGATATTGAGGTTAATGAGGTTGGGGTTGATATACGTGGTATTCTACATACAGGAAGGGTTGTTCAATTACCATTTGTAAAAAAATAACTGGAGGTAAACATGCAGGTACCAAAGGAATTGAGGTATACAAAGGATCATGAATGGGCAAGGATAGAGGGTAACATGGTTACAGTTGGTATTACAGATTATGCTCAGGATAAACTTGGAGATGTTGTATTCATAGAAATTCAGGAAGAAGGTAGTAACGTAAAGCAGGGGGAAAGATTTGGAACTGTGGAATCTGTAAAATCCGTGTCAGATGTGTTCAGTCCTTTTACAGGAACAATAACAGAGGTTAACAGAGAACTTATTGACCATCCTGAGTTTGTTAACAAGGACCCTTACGGTAAAGCGTGGATGATCAAAATTTCTGCGAATGCCATAGAAAGTGAAATTAACAATTTGATGGATGCAGATGCTTATGAAAGGTACTGCAAGGAAGCAGATTGATTCTGAAAGAGCAACAATGAAAAACCCATTTATATCCATAACCAATGCTGAAAAGGAGCAGATGCTGAAAGAGATTGGTGTAAGTGGTGTTGAAGAATTGTTCAATTCTATTCCTGAACAAATAAGGCAACACGCAGAAAAGGTGCTGAGTAAAGAACATCCTTTCTCCCATCCTTTAACAGAGCAACAGGTCATTGAAGAAATGAAAAGACTTGCTGGCTTAAATGAAAAGGCATCACGACTCGTCTGTTTTGCAGGCGCTGGCGCATACAGTCATTTTATTCCGTCTGCCATAGACTACATCCTGAGTCGGTCAGAGTTTATTACAGGTTATACGCCTTATCAGTCAGAGATTTCCCAGGGAACACTTCAGGCAATATTTGAGTTTCAGACCTATATTGCAATGTTAACAGGAATGGATGTGGCAAACGCATCCATGTATGATGGTGCATCAGCATGTGCTGAATCTGTTTTAATGGCAATGCGTATAACAGGCAGAAAGAGGATACTGATCTCACAGGCACTCCATCCTCATTACAGGGAGGTAATAAAGGCATATACACAGGGTATGAACGTGGACATCAATCTTATACCTTATGAATCAGACACAGGCAAAACCTCTGTTACAGCTTTACAACAATCCTCTGGAGAGGATATTGCATGCGTTGTAGTGGGTTACCCAAATTTCTTTGGCGTGATTGAACCCATTGATAAACTATTCAGTATAGCTTCAGAAAAAAAAGCAATGGCTATAGCGGTTGTTACTGAAGCCATGTCAATGGGTTTGCTTGAACCACCTGGCAAGCTTGGTGCGGATATAACTGCAATGGAATGTCAATCACTTGGTATTCCACTTTCTTATGGCGGACCATATATAGGTGTTATTGCAACAAAAAAGGCATTCGTAAGACAGCTTCCTGGAAGGCTTGTAGGCCAAACAGTAGATAAGGAAGGCAACCGTGCATATACACTTACCCTATCCACGAGAGAACAACATATACGAAGAGAAAAGGCTACATCAAACATATGTAGCAATGAAGGCTTGTTAGCAATAGCTGTGGCAATATATCTTGGACTTACAGGGAAAACAGGCTTTATGGAAACAGCCCGCATCAATCACGAAAATGCAGTATATCTGCATAACATGCTTGAACAGTCAAATATTGCAGAGTTTCCTTTTAATGGTCCATTTTTTAATGAATTTGTTGCAAGAATAAAAAATCTTCATAATGTTTATCCTAAACTGCTCAGGGATGGCTTTTTGCCTGGTGTGATGCTTGATAGGTATTATAACGATATGCATGATTGCCTGCTTATAAATGTTACAGAGACGAATTCAAGAGAGGAAATGGATAGGTTTGTTCAAAAGATTAACCCAAAAAATGCGTTTGCGAAATAGGGGAGTTTGTGTAATGAGTGATGGGGGGTACCCCGAACGAATGAGCAAACTTTCCTATTGCATTTTTTGGGGTTAAGAAATATGTAAATGGGTAGATTAAGGATTTGAATGAGGTTTAGCATCTGAACTTTTAAATATTTCTGATAAAGCTGTTTTACAAATGGAGGTTAAATATGAAAAAGAGTGTAATTGTAAGTGCTGTAAGAACACCGGTTGGTAGTTTCCTTGGTTCTCTGGCAGGTGTTCCGGCACCCAAACTTGGTAGTATTGCTATAAAAGAGGCTATCAAAAGATCAGGGATCAGTAACTCAGATATAGATGAAATAATTATGGGAAATGTTCTTATGGGTGGTGAAGGACAGGCCCCTGCAAGGCAGGCCATGCGATACGCTGGTGTACCGGATCATGTGGGTGCATTAACCATAAACAAGGTGTGTGGATCAGGGCTCAAATCTGTGATGCTTGCGGATCAGATGATCCGTGCTGGTGATGCAAAAGTTATTGTGGCAGGTGGCATGGAGAATATGAGCAGTGCCCCTTACTTTCTGGAAAAGGCTAGAACAGGTTACAGAATGGGACATGGAAATCTTATAGATTCTATGATCTGGGATGGTCTGTGGGATCCATACAACAACTTTCATATGGGTAATGCAGCAGAGCTATGCGCTAAAGAGTATCATTACACAAGAGAAGCACAGGATAAGTTCGCAATAGAAAGTTACAAACGTTCACAGAACGCTATAGCTCAGGGATTGTTTAAAGAAGAGATCGTACCGGTTGAGATTGAAACCAAAAAGGGCATTACCATTGTTGAACAGGATGAAGAACCTGCAAGGGTGGATTTTGCAAAGATCCCAACATTAAAGCCGGCTTTTACAAAAGATGGCACAGTCACAGCGGCAAATGCTTCCACAATAAACGATGGTGCAGGAGCTGTGGTGGTTGTAGATGGAGACTATGCAAAGGAACATGGGCTTAAGCCTGTTGCAAGGATTATTGCTTCTGCTCAGGCTGCTAAAGCCCCGGAGTGGTTTACCATAGCGCCAATTGATGCAATAAAGAATGTTCTCAAGAAAGCCGGTATGTCAACGAACAACATAGACCTGTACGAGATCAACGAAGCCTTTGCTGTTGTAACAATGGTTGCGATCGATCAGCTTAATCTTGATCATGCGAAGGTTAATGTAAGAGGTGGTGCTGTTTCTATAGGGCATCCCATAGGTGCATCAGGTACGAGATTGCTTGTTACCCTTATCCATGCAATGAAAGATATGAACAAATCAACAGGACTTGTTACCCTCTGTATAGGAGGGGGTGAGGCTGTTGCCATGATAGTAGAATTGATGTGATTGATTACATTTACGTCTTAAAAGAAAAGCTTAAAAATATAAAACCCAGGGAACTCTATTCAAGCAAGATGAAAAGGGCTGCAGTGCTTGCTATTTTTTACAACACACCCGAAGAAACCCAACTCATCTTCACCAAGAAAGCACAGGGTATTGGTTATCATTCTGATCAGGTATCTTTTCCTGGTGGGAGTGTTGAGAATAATGAAACACCGCTTCAGGCAGCACTTCGTGAAACAGAAGAAGAGATAGGAATACACAGAAAGGACCTTGATATAATAGGTAGATTTCACGATGACTCTGTACCCATAAGCAAATATATTGTTACTCCTTATGCTGCTGCCTTAAAAACAAAACCTGAATTTAAGCTTCAGGCTTCTGAAGTTAAAGAAGTGTTCACAGTACCATTCAAATACTTTTTAGATGAATTAAATTACACACCACAGGTTGTGGTGATTCAGGGAAATGAACTGACAGTGGATGGTTATAAGTATGAAAACCATATAATATGGGGGCTGACATGCCGTTTCATAAGAACCCTTGTAGAAATTGTAAGAGATACTTCTTTGTAGCACTGTTTGTGTAAAGATTACGAATTTTTTACAGATCCCTTTAACCCCAAAAATGCGTTTACAAAATAGGGAAGTTTGTGTAACGAGTGATGGGTATACCGAACAAATGAGCAAACTTTCCTGTTGCATTTTTGGGTTAACGTATCTCTTAAACTTACAAAACTATTGACATTTTTTTATTATGATAAAAAATCATTATCAGGTAGCCGGGTCCTGTGTTTGAATAAGTTGTGAACCCGCCAGGTCCGGAAGGAAGCAACGGTAGCAATACTGTTCAAGTCACAGCAAACCTGGCTATCTTAAAACTGGTGAAAACTATGGCTTACAGAGTATTATCAAGAAGATACAGACCCAAAGTTTTTGAGGATCTATTAGGACAACCCCATGTAACAAGAACACTATCCAATGCAATAAAAGAGGGCAGGATAGGTCATGCCTACCTGTTCACAGGCCCAAGGGGTGTAGGAAAAACAACAGCTGCAAGGCTACTTGCCAAGGCTTTAAATTGTATTAACGGACCAACCACCACACCATGCAACAGCTGCCCAAGTTGTACGGAGATAGATGATAGCAGGAGTATGGATGTTTATGAAATAGACGGTGCTTCCAACACAGGTGTAGATAACATAAGGGAGATCAGAAATAATGTTCAGTATCCACCGTCAAGGGATAGGTTCAAGATCTACATAATAGATGAGGTTCATATGCTCTCGCAGGGAGCCTTTAATGCATTGCTTAAAACGCTCGAAGAGCCACCAGAACATGTGATCTTTATATTTGCAACAACAGAGCCACACAAAGTTCCACTTACAATACAATCACGATGTCAGAGATTTGATTTCAGAAAATTAAAAAGTTCTATAATCATACAGAATATTAACACCATAGCAGAGAGGGAGGGCATAAATATAGACGATGAATCAAAAGAGGTAATAGCACATTATGCGCAGGGTAGTTTAAGGGATGCCCAGAGCCTTCTTGAACAGGCAATATCCTACAGTGGAAAAACAATAACACATGAAGAGATCTATAAAGCGCTTGGTATTCTTGAAAGAGATATTATTGTAAAGGCGATCAATGCCCTTGCAAATCGCAATATTGCAGAAGCAACTCTTGTCTCAAGAGAGATAGACGAAAGAGGTTATGACCCCAAAAGGTTCATAGAGGAATTACTGTCCACATTACGGGATGTTTATTTGTTAAACATGTCCCTTGATGAACTTGTTGAACTTCCTGATACCGAGGTGATCGCCCTGAAAAAAATAGGTTCTATGTTTACACAGGATGATCTTCTTCATCTCATGAATACAATATCAAAAGGTATTGAGTTGATAGCAAGGTCCACTCAGCCAGGTATTACGCTTGAGGTTATCCTGATAAAGGCAGCTTCTCTAAAACCTCTGTTGCCAATAGATCAGATATTATCTGATTTAAAGAAATTTAAGAATACAATGGAAGAGACAGATAGTTTATTCTTCCGTGAAAAGGCATCAAAGAATCCTGTTTCTGAGCCTTCAATGCCATTGATTGACACCAAACCAAAATATGATTTTGATAACAGGATTACAGATACTGGTGAAAAAACAATAAAGGGATTCATAGAGTATGTATTTCAAAGGCATGGACCGCTTGCTGTAGAATTGGGTGAAGCGAAGATCACAATTGAAAAAAATAATGAAGTTAATATATTTACAGATAAGAGCATTGATAATCAATTTATGGATCTTAACAGGAATATCGGGTTGATAACCCAACTTGTGAAGGATTATTTTGGCATTAATTACAGTGTTATCCTGCATAATAACAATGAATCGGTCCAGGAGAAAAAGGATGCCACACAGAACAAAGAAGATGATAATCTTGATAAACTGCTGGATATATTCGGAGCAAAGGTCATAAAAAAAATGTAAAGGGGAAAGCATGAATTTAGAAAGTTTAATTAAACAGGCAAAGAAGGTTCAGGAACAAATGAACAAAATCACAGAAGAGCTTGCAACAAAAGAGGTAGAGGCTTCAAGTGGTGGTGCCATGGTTGTTGTGAGAGCGAATGGTAAGAATGAGATTACAAAGATCACCATTGACCCGGAGGTGTTTTCTTTAGGTGACAAACAGATGCTTGAGGATCTTATACTTGCTGCTGTTAATGAGGCTTTAAACAAGGCAAGAGAGTTATCTGCAGAGGCTTTTAAGAAGGTTTCTGGAGGTTTTAACATCCCGGGATTAAAGTTATGATAAATCAGTCAGCTGATCCTATAGCTGAGCTTGTCAGCAATCTAAAAAAACTTCCTGGCGTAGGTGAGAAAACAGCAACGAGATTTGCCTATCATATATTGAACATGAAAAAGGACGAAATTTTATCCATGGCAAATGCAATAAAAAGAATCAGCGATGAAGTAAAGCTATGCTCTATTTGTTTCAATTTTACATACAGGGATCCATGTGATATATGTAGCTCACGGTCCAGGAACGATTCTACTATCTGTGTTGTAGAAAAGCCTGCAGATCTGAACATTATAGAAAGGGCTGGTATTTATAAAGGTAGATATCATGTGCTGCATGGGGTCATAGATATGCTGAACAATGTCGGACCAGAAGATATCAAAATTGCAGAATTATTAGAGAGACTTAAAAAAGAGCCTGTAAAAGAGGTAATCGTTGCTTTAAGCCCAACGACTGAAGGTGAGGCAACAGCACTATATTTACAAGGGCTTATCAAACCAATGGGCATAAAGGTTACACGCCTTGCAAGAGGTATACCCATGGGCTCAGCACTGGAGTATGTGGATCAGTACACACTTACCAGGGCAATAGAGAACAGGACAGAAATTTAATATAAATGGTGGAGGAAAAATGGTAGATTCAAAAAAACTGTTACCGAGAACAAACGCAAGCGGATGTTATGAGATCCGTATGGAAAGTATAGGTGGGCTTGGTGCTAATCTTGCTGGAAAGATTCTTGCAGAGGCAGGGGTACTTGGAATGGGATTAAACGGTGTTAACTTTGCGAGCTATGGCTCAGAGAAAAAGGGCACACCGGTAAAGTCATATGTGAAGTTTTCTGAACCAGATGTTGAAATCAGATCAAACGCCCCTGTTGAAGAACCGCATATGCTTGTTATCTTTCATGAAAAGATGATAAAAACATATACCCTTACCCAGGGCGTTGATGAGCATTGTGTGGTTGTTGTTAATACACCCAGAACACCTGATGAAATAAGACAGGAACTTAAGCTCTATGGCGGAACAATTGTGTGTGTGGATGCTATAAAGATTGCAGTGGAAGAAAAGGTCAAGCTTAACACTACCATGCTTGGAGCTATTGTAAGGGCATCAGGTTTTATAGATAAAGATGCTGTTAAAAATGCCATCTCTGAAACATTTAAAAAGAAGTATCCTCATCTTATTGATGCAAACCTTAAGGCATTTGAAAGAGGTTACAATGAGGTAACAATTAAGACATTTGAACCAGATCCCAAATATGAGTATATCCCATTTACAAGAACAGCACCTGATTTAGGATATGAGAATGCGCCTATAGGTGGTGTAATATTGAACCCTGGCAATAGTATTACAAAGGATCTTAGTGCTTCAAGAACAGGATACATTCCTATTTTTATAAAAGACAAATGCACAAACTGTGGCGAATGTGAAATAACGTGCCCTGATTATTGTTTCGTATGGGAAAGGGGTATTGATAAGCATGGCAAGGAAAAAAATATTTTAATAGGTATTGATTATAGATATTGTAAGGGCTGTATGAAATGTGTGGAGATATGTAAGTTTGATGCGCTCAGGAAAGAATTGGAAGCGGATCACGATGTTGAGTCAATAACAGTCAAACACACAGAATTTATTTTAAGATAATCTGGAGGATAAAATGGATAACAACCAAACAGCAAAAAATCTTGGTAAAAGAGGACCACTTCCGCAGGTGCAGGGACTTTTAAGTGGTAATGAGATGGCTGCGTTAGCAGCAAAACATATAAACTTCCATATAATGGGGTATTATCCAATTACACCTTCCACAGAGGTTGCAGAGAACCTTGATGAGATGAAGGCATTCGGTGAACATGATATAAGGATGATACCGGGTGATGGTGAACATGGTGCAGCTGGTATATGTTACGGCGCAACCCTTGGTGGTGGAAGGGTGTTTAATGCTACATCAGCAAACGGATTTCTGTATTCTATAGAACAGTATCCTGTTCAATCTGGAACAAGGATGCCTATGCTGGTTAACCTTGTAACACGTTCAGTATCAGGACCGCTTGATATTAAAGGGGATCACAGTGATCTGTATATGGCTTTAAATACCGGGTGGATTATACTTTTAGCCCGTTCACCACAGGCTGTTTATGATATGAATATAATGGCAATAAAGATAGGTGAGCTAAAGGATGTGAGATTACCTGTTATAGTGGCATACGATGGTTTCTTTACAAGTCACCAGAAAAGAAGGGTAAGTTATTTTGCAGACAGACAATTCGTTCAGGACTTTATAGGGAAGCCAGAACCCCTTTACACTGCTCTTGATCCAGAACATCCAATTACATTTGGTCCATATATGAATGAGCCTGATCTGATCAACAATAAAAAACAATTATCCCTTGCAATGGAAGCTGCATATCAACACATACCAGAGGTTTTTAGTGAGTATGCAGAAATAAGTGGCAGAGAGTATCACATGCTTGAAACGTATAGAATGGATGATGCTGAGTATGCGCTTTTTATCCTTAATTCCTCTTATGATACAGCCAAAGATGCAGTGGATAATTTACGAAAACAGGGCAAAAAAGTAGGCGTTGTATCCCCAAGCGTAATACGTCCATTCCCATACAATGAAGTGATACATACGTTTAAGAATGTAAAAGGTTTATGCGTTGCTGATAGAGCTGATAGCTATGGCGCACGCGGCGGGAATATGACCCTTGAGGTAAAAGCTGCATTGAAGGATGACCCACAGAACAGAACTGTCGTTATCTCCAGGATCTATGGACTTGGTGGTAAAGAGTTTTTTAAAGAGGATGCTGAACAAATGTTAGAAGAGGCAATACAGGCTGTTAATGGTACCCAGAAAATAAAACTTTTTGAGTATCATGGTGCAACCCCTGGTAAAGAGGGGTATATTATGGAGCCTGTTGTAACACCAGTTAACAGTAAGGATGTAACAGGTCATGTATCAGCTATAAAAGATGAAAAAACAGGAAGGATCATAGATGTAAAAGGTGTTAATGCCCAGTCCTTAACAATGATCCCCAAACGGATTATGCCAGGTCATGGAGCATGTCCTGGCTGTGGGATATTCTCAAATCTAAACATCTTTTTCAAGGGCATAGAAGGCGATGTGGTTGTATTGTTTCATACAGGATGTGGTGAGGTTGTGACATCCGGTTATCCATACAGCTCTCACAGGATTACATATATCCACAATCTTTTCCAGAATGGTGCGCCAACGCTTTCCGGACTGGTTGAGGTCATGGAAGAAAAGATCAAAAGAGGTGAATTGCCAAAGGACAAAGACATAACATTTATAATGGTTTCAGGCGATGGTGGTATGGATATAGGCATGGGCCCTGCAATAGGAACAGCAGTAAAAGGACATAGGATCATACTTCTTGAATATGACAATGAGGGATACATGAACACAGGGGATCAGCTTTCGTTTACAACCCCTATTGGTCATGATACCTCAACATCCCATGCAGGCCCTTATCAAAAGGGGAAAAGAACCCATCATAAGGATACCGCGCAGATTATGGCTGCCTGTCATATACCATACGTTGCAACAGTAGCTGAAAGCAACTACAACGATATGATAAAGAAGGCGAAAAAGGCTCAGGCTTACTCCAAGGAAGGGTTTGTTTATGTGAAGGCTTTATCACTCTGTCCATTATCATGGAGAACTGAGGAGCAAATTGGTGAACAGATTATTGCTAAGGCAGTTGATTCCTGTTTCTTCCCACTTTATGAGGTAGATCATGGCAAAACACGAATCACCTATGATCCAGAAGCAAAGGGCAAAAAGGTACCGGTTATAGAATGGCTAAAACTGATGGGTAAGACAAAACACCTCACAAAACCAGAGAACGCTGATATAGTAGAAGCCTTCCAGAAAGAGGTTGATAGAAGATGGCTCAGGTTAAAGGCAATGCATGAAAGCCCTTATCTATGATACGGAGGTAAGAAGGTATATAATACAAACAAAATATTGAATTTTAATCAAATATAGTGTAAGGGTTATTTATTAAAGGAGAAAAAATGTATGGCAGGTCCATCATTAATAATGTATGAGGAAGAGTTTAACCAGATCAACAAGGTTCTGGAAAAACTCACCAAAGAAGCCAATGCAAAGATTGTGTTTCTGGTTGATAAAAATGGACAGTTAATAGCTGCCTACGGTGAGACAAAGAATATTGATACAACATCTCTTGCATCTTTGACCGCTGGTAACATAGCGGCAACAGGGGGATTAGCCAAACTCATTGGAGAAAAAGAATTTTCTATTCTATTTCATGAAGGTGAGAGGGATAATATCCATATTTCTATTATAGGTCAAAGGGTGATACTTGTTGTGATCTTTGATCACAGATCCTCATTGGGACTCGTTAGATTACGGGTCAAGAAAACAGGTGATGAGCTAAATGCGATCTTTTCAAAGCTCATGAAGAAGGTGGAAAAAGAACCGCAGGCTGGTTCTCCATTCTCTGAGATAACGGATGAAGATATAGAAAATCTATTTAAGGATTAGGGAGCCGAAGCTGTATGTCCTTTATTAACTATTCCTCAAGGGAGATTAACTGTAAAATTGTTTATTATGGTCCCGGGCTTGGAGGAAAGACAACCAATCTTCAATACATTTATGATAAAATGAGCCCTGATACAAAAGGTAAATTAATCTCCCTTGCAACAGAAACAGAGAGAACATTGTTCTTTGACTTTTTACCTCTTGCTCTTGGAGACATCCGGGGTTTTAAAACAAGGTTTCAGCTTTACACGGTTCCTGGACAGGTGTTCTACGATGCAAGTAGAAAATTAATTTTAAGAGGTGTGGACGGAGTTGTGTTTGTGGCAGATTCTCAGATAGAAAGAATGGATGCGAACATAGAAAGTTTAGAGAATCTGAAGGTGAATCTTAAAGAGAATGGATATGAGTTTGACAAAATACCCCTTGTTGTTCAGTATAACAAAAGGGATCTACCTAATGCAGCTGATTTGCAAGAGATGAGGAGTATACTCAATCCTAAAAATGTGCCGGATTTTGAAGCAGTTGCAACAAAGGGGATCGGCGTATTTGAAACCCTGAAGGCAATTGCCAAACTTGTTCTTGTGGAGATGAAAAAGAGTGCAGCAGTAAGGTAGTTTTTAAAACAGTTAAATTCTTTGTTTCCGTGTTATAATGCAAATGCCCAATATCAATGTGATGATGTAAAAAGCAGATGAATTTTATGTTAGAAAAATTTTTAGCAGTATTAAAAAGACTTGCAAAGTTGTCTTTTTTGTTATAATGATTAAAATAACCTTTATTCAGGAAGAAGCAGTATGGCTTGCAAAACAAAGAATAAAAAGACAAAAGACACAAAAAAGAAGTAGGTTATCTATTCCTCGGTAGCTCAATGGTAGAGCATTCGGCTGTTAACCGAAGGGTTGCAGGTTCGAGCCCTGCCCGAGGAGCCATTTTTGAAATGCAGTTTGTGGATTTAAAGTACGTATATGTGTATAATTTATTCTTCAGACAATACCCTTTCGTTCTTATAGAAACACCTTTATCTCTTAACCCGAAAAATGCGTTTGCGAAATAGGGGAGTTTGTGTAATGAGTGATAACCCCGCGTCAAATATAGGTATTCTTCGAACATTAGAAAAAAAGAAACGGAATGTGA
>JBMFUY010000014.1:0-24435 GCA_049966275.1 bacterium | reverse complement strand
ATGCTCTGCATGGGTACCCCGAACGAATGAGCAAACTTCCCTATTGCATTTTTTGGGTTAACCTTTTTAAGTTATATGCCAAACCAGCACACACCAGGATCATGACAAGTAACCATAGATAGGCAATATTATGAAGCATAAAAAATATAGTAAACCTATGTAGTGCCATTACAAAAGGAATACACGCTAAAAGCGACAACAAAAACCCTAAAAGCTTCATACCGACTCTCGTATTATTCAACAACCTGACAATGATCTTATAAACAACAATTACGAACAATATATTAGCAACCACGCTGAGTAACAGTATAACAATGATAGTAATACCTTCCATGTTTAGCCATTGCATGTTATTAACCCTTTGCACTACCAACAAGGGACGTAAAACTTCTTATACCCATACTGGCAAGATAATTGTACAACTCCTCGACAAGTTTAACTGTAACAGCAGGATTTATAAAGTTTGCAGTGCCTATCTGGACTGCTGAAGCACCTGCGAGTGCATATTCTAAAATATCCTCTGTTGTAGATATGCCACCAACCCCTATTATAGGAATACTCACCTTACCAAAGGTTTCATAAACAAGTTTTAATGTAATGGGTTTTATTGCTGGTCCGGATAACCCTCCTGTTGCAGCACCAAGAAACGGCTTCTTACGCTCTATATCAATAGCCATAGCTGGATATGTGTTGGCAATACTTATGGCATCAGCTCCACCACGTTGAGCAGCAATAGCAACATCAACAATGCTCGTTACCATTGGTGAAAGTTTTACGATAAGGGTTTTGTCTGTTGCATCCCTTACCTTATGCGTTATTGCCTGTACAACCATTGGATCTTTACCAAACTCAGCACCCCCTGCCTTCACATTGGGACATGATATGTTCAGTTCAATAGCATCTATACGTTTAATCCTATCTAACCTTTTTGTAATCTCCACATATTCATCTATGGAAGTGCCAAAGATGTTAGCGATAACAGCAGTATTTATATTTCTCAAATATGGTAGTTTGGTCCTGATAAACGCATCCAATCCTATGTTCTCCAGACCTATGGAGTTTATCAATCCTGCAGGGGTTTCTTTAATCCTTGGTGATGGATTGCCTGTGCGGGGTTCAAGCGATAAACCTTTTGTTACAAAACCACCTATTTTTTCAAGGGGAATAAAACTTTTATACTCACCCCCATATCCAAACGTGCCTGAAGCGCCAATAATGGGATTTTTTAAAATCAAACGCCCGATCCTTACCTGTAATAATGGTTTGGTTACATCGCGCATTGTTTAATTAACCCTTTGCCCAGCGGTTGAGTTCCATAGCAATCAGATAATATGGCAGCACCCTGTCAACCTTACCTGTAGAGATCGCTTCCTTTGGCATTCCAAATATAACAGCGGTTTCTTCTGACTCTGCTATTGTATAACCACCTGCATCTTTGATCAACTCAATCCCCTTTTTACCATCATCACCCATACCGGTGAGTACAACGCCAGCACACATCTTTCCAAATTCCCTGGCAGCAGATGCAAACATCTCATTTACAGAAGGTATAAATTTATCCCCTTCCCTGCGTGGTATCAATCTTAAAATCTTTTTCTTTTCATGACCTGTTATAAAAATGCTATAACCTCCTGGACATATGAAAATTGTTCCCTGCCTCAGTGGTTCACCATCCTCTGCCTCTTTCACATGAAACTTTGTATACTTGTTAAGCCGTTGAGCAAATGTTGCTGTAAAACCTGGTGGCATGTGCTGGGATACTACAACACTTATATTCATGCTATTATCAAGTCCTGATATGATCCTCTGTAAGGCTGATGGTCCTCCTGTTGAAGAACCTATAACTATCAGTTTAAAACCTGTGTATACGCCTGAGTCTTCTACCCGCTCTTCTGCAACCTTAACAATGGGTTTTGTTGTCGTATCAATACCAAGACTCAATTTCAGGTTTATATCTGCAAGCCTTCTCTGAATGTTTTTAAGATTGATGTATCTTGCATGTAATACCTTTCTTATCACATCCTCCTTTATGGAATACAGCTCCATGGACGCCCTTTTTACCGGCTTGGGTATAAAATCAACAGCACCCAATTCCATTGCCTTAAATACGCTTTCTGAATCTGCCTTTGAGCTTATTACAATTGTGGGGATCGGTTGGGTACGCATGAGTATCCTGAGGAAGGTAAAACCATCCATCTTTGGCATTTCAAGATCAAGTGTTATTACATCAGGAGAAAGCTCTTTGATCTTCTTCAGTCCATCCTCTCCATCTGTCGCAGTTCCCACTACCTTTATATCTTTGTTGGATTCAAGCATGGACCTTAAAGAACGTCTGTTAAAAGCTGAATCATCTATTATTAGAACTTTTATGGGTGTAGTCATATTCAAGGTTTTCGATAAACAAGATCATTCTTAAGTTGAACCAGCTTAAATAAGCTGGTTATGTTTATCAACGATTCTGCATGACCCAATAATAGCCAGCCTTTATCACCAAGTTTGTTATAAAATTTCTCAATCAGTTTCTTTTTGGACTCAAGATCAAAGTATATCAACACATTTCGACACACTATTACATCCATAGGTGCAAGAAGGTTTATCAATGCGCTATCCATAAGATTCATATGTGATATTCTAACCATGTTTTTTATTTCATCTTTTATTTTATATTTATCTCCGTATGGTTCAAAATATTTTTTCTTGTAGTATTCATCTGTAACCCTAAAAGAAGCATTACCATATATGCCTTTGCGTGATATGGTTAAAACCCTCTGACTTATATCCGTAGCGTATATTTCAACATTAAAGTCCTTCTCCACCCCATACTCCTTTACAAGGATGGAAATTGTATAGGGCTCTTCACCACTTGAAGAACCAGCACTCCAGATACGAAGGGAAGGTTTGGTAAAAGAGGCTTTCTCCTCCCTGATCATCGGGATAATCTCTTCAAACAAAGCCTTAAACTGCAACATCTCTCTAAAAAAATATGTTTCATTGGTTGTAAGAAGATCCACCACTATGCTTAATTCTTCTTCCCTTGCCTTGTCATACTTTAAGAAAAGGTAATAGTCTTTAAAAGAATTGAGCTTTCTGACGGCTAATCTGCTGGAAAGTCTTGATACAAAAATGTACTTTTGCTCATCAGAAAAATAAATACCACTATAATCTTTTATAAAATCTCTAAGTTTGTGAAAATCATCATCTTCTAATTCTACAGCAGTATTATTGGGTGTTGAAAGAATACTATTATACATAATTAAAAATCTTTCATACGAGAATATCTCTCCAATGTAGCCAGGGCTGCTTCCCTTGTCTTAACATTATCACTTAAGCTTATTTGTTTTAAAATCTCGTAAGCCTTTTTATGTTTGCTCTTCCCCAACATGTAGATGACCTCCTGCACAACATCCGCATCTTTATTGGAGAGGGCCTTAAATATGTCTTCCTCGCTATCAACAGGATAGGTATTTATAAGTACTTCAATGGCTTTAAGTAAGACAACAGGGGATGGATCATTTGCATACAATTTTAAAATATTCCTCACTTCATCACTTTGCGGAATATGCTGAAGATGATTTATGATTTCTATCTTTACCCATTGATCATCATCGTTTATTAGCCATTTTATTGTATCTATAAATTTGTCAGGGGCAATCAGTGCAATGGCCCTTATTGCCTCTATCCTTACATCTCTATCCTCATCAGCCAGTGCAACCTGAATATCATTAAGATAGTGAGAAAGTTTTAAAGAGCCTATTGTGGTTATCATTCCGGCCCTAACATCAGGCTCACTATCGTTCAGCAGTGTCTTTATATCATCTGTGAATCCTTCATTGTAGAAATTTGCTATAAGTCTTGTACCTGCGAGTCTTAACAGATGGTTGCTGCTATGTGCTATGTCATGAATAATCTTTATAGCCTGATCCGGAATATGCCTGCCAACCTTTATAAAATTCTCTATCACAGCGTTGTTCACCAGCTTATTTTCCTCTGTGATAAGTTTAAGAAGCAACTTTAAACTCTGAACATCAATAAAAGTGCCAAGCGCCTGAGCAAGTAATATCTGTAAGTCTTCTGTTTCAATAACATCAATGATATAGGATAAACCTTCTGGTGGTGGACCAATAAAATCCTCTAACCTCGAAAGGAAGGTCAGCCCTGCTTTTAACTGAGCAATGCTTTTATTACCAACGAGTAACCCAACGATATCAAGCCTCGCTGTACTGCCTATATCCTCAAGTGCCATTACGCATGCATCTGTAATATCAGGATTATCAGCATATTTTAAGATAGTGGATAGATTTCCTTTTCCTCCATGCCAGCCGAGCAATCTTATACCCACTGTAACAACAGACGGATCAACACTTGATAGCATCTTTTCAACAATATAAGAATCGTATATATCTGACTTTCGTATAGAATCTCTTACAAATTTTCTGTCTGACTCTGGCAATTCATTGTAAAGCTGTAATAAAGCCTTTGCAGCAGCATCCCTGTTGGATCGTTTGCTATCTTTTATACCTTCTATAAGATACTTTACAACCTCTGGATTACGGGTTGAACCTAACAGATCAAACACAGCCTTTTTTAAAAGGGGGTTATCCTTTAAAGGCACTATTCTATCAATTGGCAATGCAAATCCCTTTTTACCAAGGTTGGCAAGTGCTTCAAGTGTTGAAAATAGGATGTATACCTCTTTTTCACCAAGTAAAGTTACAAGATGGGATATAACATCCTGAGTGCCTATCTTGCCCAATGCCTCTATAGCAGAAGTAGAAAGATTTTGCTGCGGGTTAGATGTAAGTTTTATCAAAATAGGAATTACCTCAGGATCTCCAATATCCCCAAGAACATCAACAAGCAGTTTTGATAATTCCCACTGTTCAGGGTTTATTGCATCTACAATTTGTTTAACAGCCCTTTTACCGATCCTTGTAAGTCCCTCCACCCCTGCTGTTCTCAGTCCTGCATTATCCTGAGAATCAACGCTCTCAATGAACAGTGATATTAGATCCGTTATCTGTTGTGTCCTGAGTAATGATTCCAGTGCCATCTTTCTAACACGAAAACTTTCATCGCCCAATAACAGTTTGAATATCTCTTTATTATTACCATCAAATGGCAGATCCCCTATACCCTCTGCAACTTTTAACCTTTCTTCTTCTGACATTCTAACTATGTCTTCTCTGTTCATTGAACAAGCCCCAATTCTTTTTTCTTCTTATTTATTAACTCCTCAAGAGACTCTTTTAAGAAGTCTTTTTGATTCCTCACATGTTCAGGTACTCTTTTTGCAAAAAGCCTTCTACCCTCTTCCAGGTCATTCTTAAGCAATTCTTCAAGTGTATTCTGTCTTATGCCCTGTTCTATCAATTCCTGATTGTAAAGGGCAATATCTGAAATGATAATACGTGCAAGTCTCTTAGCCTTATCTATTTCCTGTGTATCCGCTGGTGATTGCAAAAATTCTTCCTCTTTCATTCTTTTTGCATCCTGCTCCTTCATTTGAAGGGGTATGGACTCTTCAACCTTTTCACCCATCTGAACCTTTTCTGGCAATGAGGCTGCCTCTTTGATCTCTTCCTGAACAGCTATGAGTTTATTTATTTTAGGTATCAATCCTTCCCTTATATGGTGTTTCTCAATAAAATCATCTGCACCGTATAAGCTTTGGGGTAAACGTTTATACCGTGTTTTGTCATAAATAGAGGCTACAAGTATAACCTTTATCCCCTGCAGTCTTCTATCTGCCTTTATCAATTCTGGGAATTCAAAGCCAAACACATCAGGTAATGCCACATCCACCACCACAACCTCAGGGTGGGTATCTGACATTATTGAAATTGCCTCAACACCATTCTTTGCATACAGAGGGAAAAAACCAGCCTCCCTCAGGATTTCACCTATCATCTCCCTCATGGAGCTTGAAGAATGTGCCACGAGTATCTTTTTACCGGTCGCAACAGCAGGAAGGGGTTCACTTATTTTCTCTGCAGATTTCCTTTTCAGCAAAAAGATTGTTCCGCATTTAAAGCACTTTAACTTTAAATTAACAGGGGCAAGTTTATTGTCATCAACCCTGTATTTTGTACCACATTTAGGACAGCTAATAATAATCATATTCCAATTTTACACCTTGAACATCTTTAATATATCCTGTAGAATATGCGATTGTTTCTCAAGCATCTTTGCAATCTCATTCAACTGCGATACACTTGAAACATTCTCACCAGAGGAGGCTTTTATCTTGCTCAAAGATGACATTATAAACTCATTTGTTTTAGCCTGCTCCTGGGTTGCCTTGTTTATAAAGTTAACCATCTCAGAAATATTCTCTATTGCCTGACTGATAAACTTACTGCTCTTTGATTGTTCCTCCATGGAGTTTTTTACCTGTTCTGAAACAGAACGCATTCTTTCTGCGGCCTTTGTTATCTGTTCTGATCCCCTTGCCTGTTCCTGTGTCGCTTTTGCTATTTCCACCATCATGGTTGCTATGTTGGTTATTGCATTTGTAACCTCTTTTGAAGCCTTTGCCTGATCCTGCGTTGCCCTTGCGATCTCCCCGGACATCAAACTTGCCTGGGAAGAACTTTCAGATATTTTTGATAACACCTGACCTGCGATATTCGCTAATTCGCTACCCTTTTCAACTGCCTTGTTTACAGAGGTAACAGATTCCCGTGCCTGAACAGATTCAGATTGAACAGCCCTTATTATGTTCGTTATTTCTTTGGTAGAAGCAGCTGTTCGCTCTGCAAGTTCCTTTATCTCATCTGCAACAACAGCGAAACTTTTACCATACTCACCTGATTGAGATGCGATAATTGCTGCATTTAGAGCAAGTAAATTGGTTTGTGCTGTAACCTCTTCTATAACATTAAGTATCTTTCCTATGTCCTCAACCTTCTGGATGAAACTCCCGATTGTTTCAGCAACATGGTTTGATGCTTCTTTTATTTGTTTCATACCTTCTATTGTCGTGTTAACAGCAGACACCCCTTCTTTTGCATCTGCCATAACCTTGTTTGCTATGGTAAAGGTCTCATTTGTGTTTGCTTCAATCTGTTTTGTAGAGGCATCCATCTCAACAATGGATGTGGCGGTTTCATCCGTTATTTTCAAGAGCTGATCCACATTGGAAGCAACCTGTTTTATAGAGGCACTCATCTCCTCAATGGATGAGGTGGTTTCTTCTATTGCAGAGGATAACATTTCCACATTCTCAAGTACCTCTTCTATACTTGATGATAACTCAAGCACAGAGGATGCACTCTCAGTGGATGAGCTATGCAGTGTTTCTGTGTTCTTTGCAATATCCTTGACTGATGTATTCAGTTCATTCATTGATGAAGCAGTTTCTTCCACAAGCTTTTGCTGCATTTCAGATGATTCAAGTAAAGATGCTGTATTGCTTGTTATCTTATGCACCACATCCACAATAGCTTCAGATGTTTCCCGGACATTATTCAAAATCTTTCTCAGGTTTTCAGACATGGCGTTAAATGCATCAGCGAGTAATCCTATCTCATCTTTAGAAGTAGAGGTTACTGTTTGAGTAAGATCTCCCTCTGAAAGTGCTGAAGCCTTTTCTGCTATTGTGGGTATCTGTCCAACTATACGCTGGGTAAAGAAAAATGTGATGGCGCTTCCAAGAACAAAATTTATAAGTACGATTAGGATAGCACCAAGTATAATGTGGCCAAACTTTTTATCCATTTCTTTCATGGACATACCAAGATAAACATATCCTCTGATAACCCTGGATTGCGTTGATCCGGCCTGCGTGTTTAAGGCTGTTGAGCTGGTTGTAACAACATTTTTGTTGATCTCGAAATACCTTCCCAACGATCCTAACTGAATTATTTCACTCGCTTCCTTTGGACTGGAAAGTATAGCACTTAATTGATTAGACATCGTGCCTTCCTTGAATCTGGATACAAGCACATTATCCTTGCTATCAGTAACCACAACATACGCTATATCTTTGCTCTTAAAAATGTTATCTATAAGCTCATTGAGTAAAATCTTATCTTCTGTGATCACACCGAACCTTATATTGTAGGCAAAATCCTCTGCTATTATATTTCCTCTTTTTTTGAACTCATCCATGGATATGGAATGTGTTAGAATCACATAATACACACTGTAGATAACACTCAACGCTACTATACCCCATAGTATGTACACGATAAATTTTAATCTAATACTATGCCTTATATTCTGGAATTCTCCAATAAACTTCATCCTTTGCCTCCTGTCTCTTGCTTTTTATTTTTAAAAACAAGATGTTGGAATTGAACCCTCTCTGTTGTTGTTAATATTCTATCAAGATCCAGTACAAGAATAATTCTACCTTTATTACTTATCACACTTGAAAGGTATTCTGACTCTATACCCTGAACTATCTTTGGTGGGGGCAACACCTTACTTGCAGGTACTCTCAAAACCTCACGTACCCCATCCACGATGAGCCCTGCTATCTTATCTATCACCCTTACAACAACTATCCTCATCTTTTCAACAGGGGTGTTAGAAGAGATCTCAAATCGTTTTCGCATATCTATTACAGGTATTATGTCTCCTCTCAGGTCAATGACCCCTTCTAAAAACTCCGGGGCTTTTGGTACGCGTGTTACAGGTGTGTACTTTATGATCTCTACAATCTTCATAATATCTATTGCGTACAACGCACTGCCAACATTGATGAGCATAAACTGAGCAATGCCTTGCGTGCCTGATACATCACTGCCTGGACTTTTTGTTCTGGTGTCTATCATAGACTATACCTTTAACATATCAGATTGTTTTAGTATTTCTTCAAGCTTTAATAAAATGGTAAAACCTCCGTTACCTGTACTTATGCCTGATAGAAAACGTATATCCACACTCCCAACCCTGTCAGCAGACTTTATTGATTCCACTGCAACCCTTTTCACATCAGGCACATTATCCACCACAATAGCCGCGGTTGCACCTTCAAAAGAAACAATTATAAACCTTGTATTGGATGTAAATGCCAATGGTGGTAGACCTATGCGTCTTCGCAAATCTATAACCGGTACAATATCACCTCGTAAGACTGTGATACCAAGAACAAATTCTGCTGTGTTTGGTACAGGTGTTATATCTTTTACCCGTATGATCTCCTTTACGTTATTCAACTCTATTGCGTATTCTTCATTTTCAAGCTTGAAGCATAGTAATTCCTTTTCCTTTGTATCCTGGGGGTATTTTTTTAATGCCTCTCTGGTTAACTCTGCCAGAGGGGGTTCCTGTGCTTGTTTGTTGATCTGTTCAGGTATATTTTGCAGGGTTTCCATAGACCGGTCAACAGGTTTATCACTGATAGCTGGCCTGTTATCCGTGTCCTTTTCTACAGGTTTTATCTCTTCTTTCTTCTCCGCGTGGATTTTTTGTTCCTCTGCCAGTTCAACAGATTTTACATGCTCTTTTGGTTGTTCTATACCAGGCTGCTGTTCCCTTGCTTTTTTACGTAATTTTGAAATATCCATAATTACACCAAACTCAATTTTATATCGTCTATTATAGATTCTATTGCATGTGCATCTATGATGTTTAACTCCTCACCATACCCATAAAGCAATGCATTGTTACAGATGGTGTTTATTGATCTCGGTATACCATGAGAATATTTATAAATTAGTTCTACAGCAGATGATGTAAACAATGGTTCTTTTCTTCCGGCTATCTGGAGTCTGAAATTTATGTACTTTTCCGTGTCTTCAAGCGTGAGCGCACCTATATGATAGGAAATACCTATTCTCTGTCTGAACGCATCATAATATTTCAGCTGTAACCTTTCCCTGAATTCTGTCTGACCTATCAGGATAATTGTTATGAGATTTACATTGTCAAGCTGATAGTTCGTAAGGAGTCTTATTTCATCAATGGTATCTTTTGAGGGTATCAACTGTGCTTCATCTATAAATACAACAGGGGTTGTGTGCCTTTCATACAGTTCTGCAATCTTCTCGCTTATCTGTTCTATTATATCCTGCCTGAAGTATCTTATATCTTTAATATCCAATCTTTTAGCTATGGTTTTTAAAAATTGCGTGGGAGTTAGCCTTGGATTTATTATGTTAACAACAAGATAGTTTTCATCAAGTGCATCCATTGCGCTTCTGGATACTGTTGTCTTGCCGGATCCAATATCACCTGTCAAAACTGCCAGCTCTCTTTCCTGAATTGCAAACAACAGACGCTCAAGTGCTTCCTCGTGTTGAGGCGATTTGTAGAGATAACGAGGATCAGGTGTTTTACTGAAAGGCTTTTCTTTTAGTCCATAAAACTGTTCATACATGACTATACCTTTATTGCCTCTTCAATAAATATAGAAACATCCAGCACAAGCACTATTTCACCAGAACCAATATCTGCTGCCCCTGCAATACCTTTTACCCCTTTAAGCAATTTACCAAGTGGTTTAATCACCACATCCTGTTGCCCAACCAATCTATCTGCAAGTATGCCCACCAATCGCTCTCCACTTCCAACCACCACTACATAATAACTATCCGATACCCCTGCCTTCTCATTTTTGAAATTAAACAATCTGGAAAGTCTAACAATCGGTATCACATCTTCTCTTATCTTTATGACCTCTTTATTCTCTACAACCCTTATTTCATTAGCCTCTATTGTGAGGCTTTCATTTATAGAATTTAATGGCACAGCGTATCGTCTGCCATCTGCCTCAACAAGCAAAGCCTGTATAATTGCAAGTGTTACAGGAAGCGTTAAAGTGAACCTTGTCCACTTTCCCTCCTGAGTATCAACCTCTATTATACCGCTAATTAATCTTAAATTGGTTTTTACAACATCCAGACCAACACCCCTTCCAGAAACCTCGCTCACATCGGATTTTGTAGAAAACCCGGGCAAAAAAAGCATGTTGAAGAGCTCCTCTCTTGTTGGTTTTGCTGTTTTGCTTAGCAATCCTTTCTCTATCGCCTTTTTCTGCACTGAAGAAAGTGAAATGCCCCTTCCATCGTCTTCAATCTCTATAACCACATGGTTGCCCTTTTGATATGCGCGTACGGTGATCCTGCCCTTTGCAGGTTTACCTGCTGCCAATCGTTCTTCCACAGGTTCAATGCCATGATCCAGAGAATTTCTGATGATATGCATCATTGGATCTGTTAAATCTTCTATGATCAGCTTATCAAGTTCTGTCTCAGCACCATAAAACTCCAGTTCAACCTCCTTGTTAAGCTCCTTTGCTATCCTTGTTGCTGTTCTGGTTAGCTTATCAAAGAGCTGACTCAGAGGGATCATCCTTATTTCCATTACACCGAGCTGAAGCTCTCTTAATTTTCTTTCGAGGTCTTTTATTGTCTTATTCAGTTCTACTGCAACACCTTTAAAACCTATCTCCTGGCGTATACTCTCAAGTATCTTTATAAGGCTGGTCTTGGAAAGCACCAGTTCACCAACGATATTCATGATGTAGTCAAGTTTTGATATATCAACCCTTACAGTTTGGGATATAGCCTTTACTGATGCTGTGTCATCCGTTACCTTTGGAACAACCTTATCCTGCATCTGAGCTTCTGATTTTTTCCTCAGATTCTGTATCTTCAGATTTTTAAAATCCAGCCCGGAGATCAATTGCTCCTCTGAAACCTTTGTTCCAAGCAGTATATCAAACTTGATCTCGCCTTCTTTTGCTTCAGTTGTACTTGGCAGTGTTGTTATGATCTCTCCTAATTTCTTAAGCTGTGTTGTAAGATCCGCAAGCTCTTTATCAAAACTTAAAAGGCTGAACGAAACCTCTATTTTATAAAGATTGTTCTGATCCTTTATATTCTCCCTTAACCTTGATTCTTCGTACTCTGTCAGTACTGAAAGGATATCTTTATCAAGGGCTATTCCTTCAAATATAGTACCCTTACCTTCTTCCTGTTTGATATTTTCAGCATTCTTTAATTCATTCAGTATGGGCTCAATATCCATTCCCTTTCCAAATGTATCAGACGATATCATTGTTCTAAGTGTGTCACCTGCAGCATAAAGCGTCTTTATAAGGGCATCAGTGATAGGCACCTTACTCAATCTTACCTTATCAAGGAGGTCCTCCATCTTATGACTTACCTCTGTGATCTCCCTGTATCCGAACATACTTGAAATGCCTTTTAAAGAATGGGCGGATCTGAACAATTCATTGATCGTATCTGGATTGGGTTTACCTGTTTTTCTAACCGTATCTATTTCATCTATATCCTTAAAGATTTTATCAATCAGCTCTTCTGACTCTGCAATAAACTCTTTTGTAGCTTTGTTCTGTTCCATACATTAACCTATATATTTTTTAATAATCCTTTGAAGGTCCTCTGGTTTAAATGGTTTAACAAGATACTCATTGGCTCCCAAAGCCATACCTTTTTGCCTATCCATTTCTGTGCCCTCTGTTGATATAATTACCAGAGGAATGTCCCTGTAGTGCTGGTTCTTTCTAACAAAGCTTATAAGTTCAAGTCCATTTATGTCAGGCATATTTATATCTGTCACAATCATACTAAAATCTATCTGTGGTAACAATTTTAATGCCTCAAATCCAGTAGCACTCTCATAGACTTCATAATTGCCATAGCTTTCTATAGCAGATGAGATAAAAGCCCTCATGGTAGGAGAATCTTCAACGACAAGTATACTTTTACTCATTGTGTGTCCTTTCTCTCCTTGATCAACCTCTCAAGGTAAGCCTTTTCCATAATTACACTTGCCTGACTCATAAAGATCTCAAATGCTGTCATATCCGGTATCTTTTTTTTCAATGGAACATTATCTCCATAAAATATGGCTGCAACCCTGTTTGCTGTTACAAGGGGTACAATATAGGATTCCACTGGCCATTCTCCCCCTATCTGATCTATGAATTTTTTATTGCCCTCGTTTTTCTCCATTGGTTCTTTCAAAGGTGTTTTATACTTTATAGCCTTACCTATCATTGAATGCTCATCTATTTCTATAACCATCTTTTTTACAACAGCATTGGGATTGGCAAAAAAAGCCTCAAGCCCAAATTGTCCGAGTCCTTTAAGTTTATTCTTTGCTACGAGGAAAAGTATGCCCCTGTTCAATAGCTCACTTGCAAACCTCATTATAAGGAGCGTAACCTCACCAGAAAAATTAGGATTAAGAAGCTCATCTACCATGGATTTCAAGGTTAACAGACCAGGGCTCGTCTCAACCTTTTCTTCTTTTGCCTCAGGTAAAAGCTCAACCTCATCTTCAAACTCTTTTGTTAACTCCTCTGTGATATCCTTGACAAATCGATAACCAGTATCATCTTCCTCCTGAGCCTGAGGCTCAACAGGTTTTATCTCTTTAACCCCTGGTTTGAAGGTGAATCCGGCTTCCTGATATTGTCTGTAAAGGGTTGTTATTTTTTCAAGAAGATCCATAAACATATTAATTTCCGGAGATGACCTTGAAAACTTTTTAGGCTTTTTCAGATACGCATAAACCCCATTACGCATGGCATCCTTTAACACCTCTTCGTTATAAACACTGCTCAGTAATATCACAGGTACCTTAAGGTGTTTTTCATTCAGCCATTTTAACAACTCTATACCACCAAGCAGACCTTCTCCACTTGATCTGGGAATGGTTAAATCAACTATTAACATGGGGAAACGTGGGGATTCCTTGATCGTTTCAATATACTCAAAAACTAAATCAAGATTAGGCATAGATGTTGTTCTGAATCCTCTTGACTCAAGACTTTCCTGGAAAAAGGTCTGGGAATCCGTGTTCTGATCAACAACAATAAACTCTTCTAATTCCTTGAGCGGTGTTTCAAGATCCACCCTGGGTTCTTCTGCAACACCCTCGGTCCTCCGTTTTTCATCTAATTTCCTTGCACCTTCTATAGCCACGTATTGAGGGTTTAATGGTACTGCAAGATACCCTTCTGACTTTGGTGCATATACCTCTCCAAGATTCTCTGTTACTTCAAAGTCAAAGTTACCATCCTGCCATGAGAAAAAGTTGAAAACGACATCATTAATATACGCCTGTATAACACCTTCAATGTCATTCTCATTTATAATCTTTGACTTAACAAGAAAAGCCTTTACATCTGTGATGTTTTGATCGTGTATCTGTTTTCCTATATCCGCTAACCGTGTTTTATCTATAATACCCTTGTTGTAGAGCAATCTTAAGATATCATTGGGATTTGTATTGTTTGATGCGGAGATGATCTGCCCCTCCATAAATACAATCTTGCCCTCTTCTTTATTCCTTGTTAAATAAAGAATACCGGAGCGTCTACTTAAACTTAAAATTTGCAGTATATCTCCTAAAGCAAGATCTTCAAGGCTACCAATTAAACTCATTTATTTTTACTCCAATACACTCTATTTATTTTATTATCATACCAGTTATTTGGTGTAAAGCAACAAACACGCTATAATATAGTGGATTACCTGAATAAAATATTGGTAAAGCCATGTTGTTTTATCAACAAAACAATGGGTTTTGCCCATCCATAAATGAACAACTCTATGGGGTTATAAGATAAAGAAAATATAATAACAAAACATACCACCTCGTTTTCTTTTTAATGACAGGGAAAGTACTCATCTCTGTTTCAATTGTTTTTGTACTACTTTTATTGTAGTTTTAACTGTGATAGGTTTTCTGATATCCATTATGGTACACTTATGGCTATTTATATCGGTACAAGTGGATTCAGTTATGATGATTGGATAGGATTATTCTATCCAGAAACTCTGCAGAGAAGTGAATGGCTAAGGTATTATTCTCAACACTTTAACACAACAGAATTGAATGTTACATTTTACAGGATGCCTTTTAAAAAGGCGTTTTCTTCATGGTACAATAAAACACCTGAAAAATTTTTATTCTCTGTAAAGGGTAGCAGATATATAACGCATATAAAAAAGCTCAATGATGTAGATGATGCTGTTGAATACTTTTTTTCACGTGTATCCATCTTAAAAGAAAAGCTTGGCGTTATACTCTGGCAGTTGCCTCCATCACTCAAGCCTGAGATTAAAACCTTTTCCAGATTCTTAAGACTTTTAAACAATCATGGTGATAATGTCAGGCATGCGTTCGAATTCAGAAACAACGCATGGATCAACAATGATGCTATTATCAAACTCATCACAGATACAGGTGCTACAGTTTGCATATCCGACTGGAAGGATCAACAAACAATGTTTATCCCTGGATTCAGTTTTTATTATATTCGAAGACACGGTCCTGAAAACGCTCCTTTATACTCCGGTCTCTACACCTCAAAGAATATACATTCAGATGCCAGAACAATACAAACACAGATGAAGAACATGGATGTGTTTGTGTATTACAACAACGACGTATCCGGGTGTGCAATCCAAAACGCATTTATGCTTCAAAAGGCTCTTGGGCTTAAAGCAAAGCATCTTTATTAAACACTGGTTTGAATTGCCCTTAAGAATTGTTGCCTCATGGAGCTTAATATGCCCTCATCTGCAAAACTGAAATATCCATTGTTGCCTATAATGATATGATCGTGGAGAACTATACCGGACAGATCACCGATCACAAGCATATTCATGGTAAGCTTTTTATCCTCAATACTGGGTGTTGTATTTCCTGAAGGATGATTGTGAGATAAAATGATACCTGTTGCAGAGGACCTTATTGCTATCTCTATTAATTCCCTTGGATACACGGATGCTGCGTTAACCGTTCCTTCACCTATGCGCTTTACAACAATTAAATTGTTCTGGTTATTCAGCAGTATCACAACAAAGTTTTCCTTTCCAAGTCCATTCAGCAAAGGCTCAAGAAGTAGAAATGCATCTCTTGAACATGTGATCCTCTGGGTCTCGAGCCTGTTTGAATATATACCCCTTCTACCCATTTCAATGGCTGCTTTTAACTTTGCTACCTTTGCCTTGCTGAGCCCATGAACCTTTAAAAGGTCATCAACACCTATCTTTTCAATACCACCCACCCCCCCACATCTATTCAACAATTCTATGGATAGAGCAATAACATCCTTGCCCCTGGTACCGGTTTGTAAAATAACCGCAATAAGTTCTGCATCACTCAGGGCACGAACCCCGGATGACAACAACTTTTCTCGGGGCATTTCACTTTCTGGTCTGTTTTTAAAATTACTCATATTTTGCTTGCGTTTTTATCTTTTTTATACTATCCATAAGCGTATGGCTATTGTCAATTATTCTAAAATATTAAGTTCTGCTTTGTACGGTGTGGACGCACTTGCTGTAGAGGTGGAGACAGATGTTTCCAATGGACTACCTTCTTTTACCATAGTAGGATTGCCGGATGGAGCAATAAAAGAAAGTAAAGAACGTATACGAAGTGCACTTCACAATACAGGTTATTTGCTACCTCCAAAACGAATCACTGTCAATTTAGCACCCGCACATATAAAGAAAGAGGGCTCTGCATACGATCTGCCTATATGTATAGGCATATTATCAGCCCTTGGTGTAATAGACCAGGAAAGCACACGTGGGGTTATAATACTTGGTGAACTTTCTCTGGATGGTATTGTAAAACCTGTAAAAGGGGTTCTGTCTGCTGCTATAATGACATCACAGATGCATTTTAATAGTATCATTGTGCCAAAGGGTAATGGTGCAGAGGCAGGCATAGTTGAAGGGTTAAAGGTCTACGAAACAAGCCACCTCTCTGAGGTTGTAAATCTGCTTCGCGGGGAACTACCTTTAAAGCCAGTAAAAACAGATTATGAAAAGTTATACGAACAACTTTCTGTGTACGACATAGACTTTAATGAGGTTAAAGGACAGGAACAGGCGAAGCGTGCACTCGAGATAGCTGCAGCAGGTGGTCACAATGTACTTATGATAGGACCTCCTGGTTCAGGCAAAACCATGCTTGCAATGAGATTACCCACCATACTTCCGCACATGACATTCAAAGAAGCAATAGAAACAACAAAGATCCACAGTGCAGCTGGTGTATTACCACAAAACACTGCAATTGTAACAAAAAGGCCATTTCGTGCACCACATCATACCATATCAGATGTTGGACTTGTTGGAGGAACACAACAACCAAAACCAGGTGAGGTGAGCCTTTCTCACAATGGGGTTCTGTTCCTTGATGAGCTGCCAGAGTTTAGAAGGAACGCGCTCGAGGCATTGCGTCAACCGCTTGAAGATGGGTATGTAACAATCTCAAGGGCGCAACAAACCCTTACGTTTCCCTCAAGGTTTATGCTTATTGCGGCCATGAACCCCTGTCCATGTGGGTATTATGGTGATCCTGTTCATCAATGTACATGTTCTGTATCTTCTATTATGAAATACCGTTCAAGGATATCAGGTCCTCTTATGGATAGGTTTGACATACAAATAGATGTACCTGCTGTTAGATTTCCAGACATAATAAGGGATGGTAATCAGGAATCGTCAAAGGACGTACTTGCAAGGGTGGAAAAGGCCCGTCTGATACAACATGAACGATTTAAAGAATTGAAGATCTTTTCAAACAGCCAGATGTCTTCTAGGCATATAAAAAGGTTTTGTAAACTTGATGAGTCATCTGTTTCACTGCTTTCATCTGCCATTGAAAGATTTGGCTTATCTGCACGCGCATATACAAAACTGATAAAGGTAGCAAGAACCATAGCGGATCTGGATGACTCAAAGGATATTAAATCCCATCATATTGCAGAGGCAATTCAATACCGTAGCCTTGATAGAACCCCAATGGGATTATAATCAGATCCTGCATAAACTTTTCTGTTGCATTTTTCAGGGTTAATGTTTTAGGATAAAACAATAAATTTAGTGATGAAAGGAAGTATACAATGTCTATAAAAAGGGCGATAATAAGTGTATCTGATAAAACCGGATTGGAAGAACTTGGCAGGGCCCTGGCATCCTTAAACATTGAGATAATTACAACAGGTGGAACAGCGAAATTTTTAAAGGAAAGGTCCATACCTGTAACAGATGTTGCAGATTATACAGGCTTTCCAGAGATGCTTGATGGCAGGGTAAAAACCCTGCATCCAAAGGTTCATGCAGGTATACTTGCAATAAGAAATAACAGCGATCATAAAAAATCGCTTGAAGAGCACTCCATTAATTTTATTGATCTTGTTGTTGTAAATTTATATCCATTCAGAGAAACTGCAAGAAAACCTGGTACAGCCTTTGAAGAAGTAGTTGAAATGATAGATATCGGTGGTCCAACCATGATAAGGGCTGCAGCAAAAAACTATAAAGATGTTATTGTTATCGTTGATCCAGCTGATTATGGATGGCTTATCGAGCACATAAAAAAGAACGATATTACTGAACAGGATAGATTAAAGCTTGCAACAAAGGCTTTCAACCATACAGCATCATATGACAGCGCTATTGCCAACTGGCTGAATAACAGGATAGAAAAAGAATTGCCGGGTCAGATACATCTTACACTCAAGAAAATACAGGGTATGCGATATGGAGAAAATCCTCATCAGCAGGCTTCTCTTTACAGGAGTGCGGACTTAGAGCAACACCAGGACCTTGCATTTGAACAGCTCTGGGGCAAAGAACTCTCCTATAACAACATTGTTGATATGAGCAGTGCCTTTGAGCTTGTAACAGAATTTAATAAACCTGCATGTGTTATAATAAAACACACAAATCCCTGTGGTGCTGCAACAGGAAGTAGCATATCAAATGCCTATGAACTTGCGTTTAAAACGGACCCAGTATCAAGTTATGGAGGGATATGCGGATTTAACAGAGAGGTGGATGAGGCAACTGCAAAGCTTATAGCAGACACATTTTACGAGGTTATTATAGCCCCATCCTTTTCTGAGTCAGCGCTCGGTATCCTTACAAAGAAGAAGAATCTCAGACTTATCAGGGTTCCTGATGTAATCAAAGTGGATAATCCCATTGAGATACACGACTCTTCATTTGGCATACTTGTTCAGACAAAAGACCTTATTTCAGACGATATTAAGAATGCACGCGTTGTTACAAAACGTGCACCAACGCAGGAAGAAATGATGGATATGGACTTCGCAATGAAGGTGTGCAAACATACAAAAAGCAACACAATTATTGTGGCAAAATCCTCCCAACTTATAGGTGTTGGGGCAGGTCAGATGAGCAGGGTAGATTCTGCAAGGATAGCAATAATGAAGGCTAATCTCAGCACAAAGGGCGCTGTTGGCGCATCTGATGCGTTCTTCCCATTTCCTGACGGATTAAAGGTGTTGATAGATGCAGGGATCACGGCAGTGGTCCAGCCAGGAGGCTCAATAAGGGATGAGGAGGTTATTAAAACCGCGGACGAATCAGGCATTGCAATGCTATTCACAGGCATAAGGCATTTCAAACATTAGTTAGTTAGGGGTGGATGAAATGAACGTACTTGTAATAGGCTCGGGTGGCAGAGAACATGCTATTGTCCATAAGATAAAACAGGATGGCATAAAAAATATATACTGCGCACCTGGCAATGCTGGTATTGAAGAACTTGCCCAATGTGTACCAATAAAGGTAGACGATGTTGATATGCTTGTAAAATTTGCAAAGGAGAAAAATATCTCTTTGACAATAGTAGGACCTGAGTTGCCATTACAGGCTGGTATTGTTGATGCCTTTAATGCCAGTGGATTGAACATCTTTGGTCCTTCAAAGCAGGCAGCACTGCTTGAAACATCAAAATCATTTGCAAAAAAACTCCTGAAAAAGTATAAAATACCCACGCCTTCATTTGAGGTTTTTGATCGCTCTGAAGAAGCAATCGATTATGCTAAAACAATAAAGTATCCTGCTGTTATAAAGGCAGATGGATTGGCAGCAGGTAAAGGGGTTGTAATCGCAGAGGAATTGTCCCAGGCAGTACAAACAATAAAGGATATAATGGAGAAACGCATATTTGGGGATGCAGGGAAGATAATACTGATTGAAGAATTCATGAAGGGTGCTGAATCAAGCTATTTTGTTATATCAAATGGCAATAGTTTTATAAGTGTTGCAAGTGCACGGGATTATAAAAGGTTAAAAGATAATGATACTGGTCCAAATACAGGGGGCATGGGTTCTATCTCTCCTTCTGATAAGCTCACACCAGAACTGGAAAAGAAGATCATTGATAAAATAGTATCTCCACTCATGGAGGCATTAAGAGCAGAAGGCATTGTTTATAAGGGTGTATTGTATGCTGGACTCATGATTGTCAACAATGAGCCTTTTGTGTTAGAATTTAATGTGAGGTTTGGTGACCCTGAAACGCAGGCAATATTTCCGCGTATACAGAGTGATCTTATAAGTGTATTGATGGACAGTGCCAGGGGCAGAATGTTTACTGGTTCTATAAAATTAAAAAAAGATATAGGTGTTTGTGTGGTTATGGCATCCAGAGGCTATCCATCATCCCCTCAGATAGGTGTACCTATTGAAGGGTTAAAAACAGCAGCTGGTAAGGATACCTTTATCTTTCATGCAGGTACAATAAATGATAGGGGTATAATTAAAACAGCAGGCGGCAGGGTAATTGGTGTAACAGCATTGGGGGAAGATATAAATATGGCAAGAGAACGGGCATACAGGGCTGTTAAAAATATTGTGTTTGAGGGAGCACAGTTCAGAAAGGATATAGGTTTATGAGAATCAGTTTCCTGGCTGTGTTGCCCATCATTCTTATTGCATCGTGTGCTACACCCAATAACAATATGTCCTCAACCAGACAACCTGTTAACATCAATGGTATTCAGCAAACAACAACCACACAGGCAATCCCTATAGATGAAAACAATAAAAACAATGCTGTCAATCAGCTATTAAAGTCCAACGAACAAACTACAAAGATTGTAAATGATGGATTGGGTGTTGGTGATTCCATAAGTATTACAGTGTGGGGACATCCGGATATGAGTGGTGTTGCACGTATAGAAAAAGATGGCAAGCTATACCTTCCCCTCATAGGGGGCATACAGGCAAAAGGACTGACCATTGAACAGTTAAGAGACGAGATTACAAAGGCATGCAGTCTTTATATAAGACATCCATTTGTTGATGTTGAAGTAAAGGAGTATGCAAGCAGACTGGTGTTGGTCCTGGGAAGCGTGGCAAAGCCAGGTATCTATCCTGTGAAAGGTGGTACTGATCTTGTAACAGCAATAGCACTTGCAGGTGGTCAATTAGCACAGAGCCAGCAGGCAAACCTTTCGAGTGTTTATCTTATCAGGAATGGACACGCTACGATCGTTAATGTGTACGATTATCTGCATAACGGGAATGAGTACAATGATCCAACATTAGAGAATAAGGATGTCATTTATGTGCCAAATGCTGATGAACAAAACATCATAGTGCTGGGCTATGTTGACAAGCCCATAATTATACCTGTTTCTGGTGCTCCTGTTTCCATAGTTCAGGCAATAACGCTTGCAGGTGGTTTTAAAGTTGGTGCCTTAAAGAACGATGTTAAGGTAATAAGGGGCGGATTGATCCATCCGGATATCTACACAGTTAATGTAGATGATATACTCCATGGTGAAAAACCATCGACCAAAGAAGGACTTAATCTGTATGCAGGTGATATTGTTTTTGTTCCAAAGAGTGCTCTTGCATCATGGAACGAGATACTTGAACAGATTCAACCCACACTGAATATTCTGCTTGCTCAACCATTGTCCATAGCTACAAATTATTTGTTATTAAGGCAATTGCTAAGGTAATGAAATGGCAGAAAATACATCTTTAACCACATCTCCTGAACTCGTAGAATACATACTTCTATTGTACAGAAAGTGGAAGTTAATACTTGTTGTAACAGCAGTGTTCTTCATAAGTGGTATGATCTATACATACCTTAAAACACCTGTTTATCAATCCACTGCTACTATCTATATTGAAGAACCATTGTCAAGAAATAATCTTTTGAGTGACATTATAGTAATGCAGTGGTGGAACAGAACCTCTTCAGAAAGATTAATAGCAAGTAGTAGATCTGTAGCAACACTTGCAGTGGAAAAGTTAGGGCTCGACTATCATGTTGAACCCACATTGAGCAATGGAAAAATCTACATATACAGGATCGTTCCATCAGATAGAGAAAGGCTTGAGCAATTCACCATAAAATTTACAAATGACCATGCATTTGATGTGTATGTTGATAACAAGGAAATAGGTTATGGTACAGTTGGTATACCGTTTACCTCATCAGAACTCTCTTTTTACATTAGAAAGGCAACCAATGTATCAAAAGGCGCATCCTTTTTAATCAAAAAAGGCAGTCTTGAAGATGCTGTGGAGAATGTGCGGGAAAATACAAATATCCAGGAAGTAGGAGAGATGACCAACATCCTCAAGGTAAGCTGCAAAAACAAGGATCCTTACCTTGCAAGCCTTATAACAAACGAGATTATAAATGCATACATTGAACTCAGCATACAGCGCATGAGCCAGGAGGCTTCTCAGGCTTTAACCTTTATATCTGAACAACTTAACATAACAAATCAAAATCTCATCAAAGCTGAGGACATAATAGATCAGTTTCAAAAACAACATGGCATTATATCCCTCAAGGAGGAAGTAAAAGAGGCGATCAGCAGAATATCAGAACTGGAGAAAGAAAGGCTTGAGATAGAGCTTAAAATAAAGGATGCAAACTCTTTAAAGGATATGCTTGAAAATGATAACACCCATATAGGGGACTATCTTATTAGCAGTTCTGATCATGTACTAGATTCAATGGTTCAGGAACTCACCAAGCTTGAAATACAGAAAAAGGCAATGCTCCAGGAATACACTGAGAGATACCCCGGGGTTATCCAGCTCAATGTTCAAATAGAGGAAACAAAGGAAAAGATCAGGCAGATGTTAGGAAGTATATTAAACCAGCTAAAAATCCAGCAGAACAACATAAACCTATATGAAAAGGCATACTATAAAAGTCTTGCAGATTTACCTGCATTGGAAAGGCAGTACGCTGCTTTAGAAAGGGATCTCAAGGTTAATGAAGAGCTGTATGACTTTTTGCTCAAGAAACACGAAGAGGCAAGGATTTCAAAAGCTGCGACTGTTGCTAATATACGAATAATTGATAAGGCAATCCCTTCCAAAGAGCCAATAGAGCCAAAGAAGGGCAAGAACGCATTGGTTAGCTTTTTACTTGGTTTTATCTTTTCTCTTATCATTGCCTTTTATACAGAGTATACTGACACATCACTAAAAACCGTTGATGATGCTCGCAGAAGACTAACATTACCAATCTTTGGTATTATCCCTCAACTGCCAAGAAGGGAGGCAAATGGTGATATAAAAAGACACCTCATTACCATGGAGGATCTCAAATCCACTGTTACTGAGGCTTACAGGTCTCTCAGAACCAATATCCAGTTTGTTGATCTTGAGAATAAAAATAAGTGCTTCATGATAACCTCTTCAGGACCCGGTGAAGGTAAATCAACAACAGCAGCAAACGTTGCAATAACACTTGCTTATGCTGATATGCCCACCATACTTATAGACGCTGATTTTAGAAAGCCGGTTATACATACCCTGTTTGGTCTTGAGCAGGAACCAGGGTTTACCAATTACATCATATCTGATATGCCTTTGAGTGATGTTATAAAGCATACCAGCACAAAGAATCTTGATGTTTTAACAGTTGGTATCATCCCACCCAATCCTTCTGAGCTTTTATCAAAGCCAAAGGTTGATGCGCTAATTAAAGAACTGAAGCGACACTATAGCTATATAATATTTGATACAGCCCCGGTTTTACCTGTAACTGATCCTGCAATACTTGGGTCAAAGGTTGATGGTGCATTTATTGTAGTTGAGCTTGGTCGTACAACCATAGAGGCTGTTTCAAGGGCACACTCACTACTCACAAATACCAAAACAAACGTGTATGGTGTAATCCTCAACAAGATAAGCATGACCGTTGGAAGATACGGACATTATTATTACTATTACCACTATGATAAATACTATCATCAGAAGAAAAAGAAAAACAACATTGAAAAAGCAAAAGATGCCTTATTAAAGGTTTACAAGTATCTTATAGGTTAGTTATGTATGAAAAGGCATGTTCATTTAAAAATCATGGGCCGAGTTCAGGGGGTCTGGTTCAGGGCGAGTACAAAAGAGATAGCAGATAAACTTGGGATCAAAGGCTGGGTCAGAAACCTACCCGATGGTTCTGTAGAGGTTGATGCAACAGGCAATGCAGATGCAATAGAAGAATTCATACAGTGGTGTCATAAAGGACCACCCGGTGCACGTGTGACAGATGTAAGTATAGAATATGTTGAATCTATGGCCGATTATACTGATTTTAAAATTATAAGATAGTAACGCGATTTTTGGTTAACCCGAAAAATGCATTTGCGAAATAGGGAAGTTTGTGTAATGAGTGATAACCCCGCGTCAAATATAGGTA
>JBMFUY010000013.1:0-24741 GCA_049966275.1 bacterium | reverse complement strand
ATCTTAGGTGGATCGTGGGGTTGAACGAATGAGCAAACTTTCCTATTGCATTTTTCGGGTTAACAGGCTGTCTGATAATTACAGTTTGCCATTGCGAGCGACTGAAAGCGGGCACACAGCGAAGCTGGGTCGGGCAATCCTTGTATTTTTCATATGTTGTGAGATTGCTTCGGTCATTCCACCCCCTCCTAATGACATTGCCGAACAGCCTGCTAAGAGGGATAACGTAGAAGAAGCCCCCCTGCTTACTCTACCTAATAGGGGCTCCACAACAGAGAAAGGAAATTTTGCTCTTTCAATCTTTCAAAAAAGCTGGGTACCCAAACAAGTTTTGGGTCTGGAGAATTTGATATCTTATGTTTAAAAAGATCATAAATTTTTCGTTGACGCACAGGCTTTTGATCCTGCTGGTTGTTACACTGCTGACCGTCAGTGGTGTTCTGACCTATAATAGCCTTGACAGAACCCTGCTGCCAAACCTGAACTCTCCGATATTTAAAATATTCATTACCGATCCAGGACTGCCATCAGAGTATGTAGAACGGGAGATCACATTCCCTGTAGAACAGGCAACAAGGGGTATACTTGGGGTTGAAAAGGTATGGTCGAAATCCAAATTAGGTTTGTCTGTTGTTATTGTAAGATTTGTTTGGGGAACAAATTATTTTCAGGCATTGGAACTGTTATCACAGCGTATATCTGCCATAACCCCTTCTCTGCCACCTGAAATAAAGCCACCCATTATATCCAACGCTGCTGATAGAATGTCAGCGGTGATCCAGTATTATATAACAGGTGATATTGATCCAAAGGCATTAAGGGCCCTTGCCGAGTATGACGTTAAGTATCAGCTTGAGATGATCCCCGGCATCTATGACATCACCAATATCGGCGGTGAGAGTGCACAGTATCAGGTTCTGGTAAATATGGATCGGCTTAAGTCCTATGGTATTGACATAGATAGTATTGTGCGTGCGGTTCGGGAGAATAATGTGATCTTTACAGGAGGATATTTATTAAAAGGACCGATTGCCTATTCTATACAGGGTAATGGCTTGATTAAAAACTTCCATGATCTATCGCACATCGTGGTAACAACACATAACAATATTCCTGTTTATCTTGGTGATGTTGCTACCCTTCACATAGGACATCATATCAGGCAGGGCAATGCAATGGTTGATGACAGACCCGCGGTACTCGGCACAGTGGTCAAGCAGTATGGATTGAACGCCATGCCCATCATAAAAGCTATCAAGGATAAACTAAATACCATAAAGAAATCTTTACCAGCAGATGTGACCATTCACACATATAATGATCAATCAATGCTTATTGATGCTGCTATAACAAACTTAAGGGATGCCATTATCATAGGTACGCTTGCTGTAATAATAATTATATTTCTGATCATGGCTGATATTGCTACAACGCTGGTAATAGCGATCGTTATACCTATAGCCATCATTATAACATTCATTTTCATGAAGCTTTTTAACTACAGTCTCAACGTTATGAGCCTCGGGGGCCTGGTTGTCGGGCTTGGCATTATGATTGATGCTGCTATAATAGACACTGAAAACATCTTCAGACATCTCAAGATGAAGCCTGATGATCCGCTAATGGCAACACTTGAAGGCTCTATTGAGGTAAGAAGACCTGTTGTGTATTCAACCATTATTATCATTGCCGTGTTCCTACCCCTGTATACACTGCCAGGATTTACCGGGGCTATATTTAAAGACTTTAGTTTTACTGTTGTAACATCTATCCTCATTGGATTTGTTCTTTCTCTTACATTAACACCTGTACTTGCATACTTATTACTAAAACCCAGGGTAGGGGCTACAGATTTGCCACAGAAGGAAGGTTTTGTCGATAGAAACCTGAAGCGTATCTATAAACCGTCACTCAATTTTTCGTTAAAACATCCTTTTTATATTATCGGTATTATGCTTTTATCATTATTACTTGTTATAGCGTCCGCAAGATTTATAAGTACAGGTTTTCTACCATCTATTGATGAGGGCGCTATTCTTGTAAAAGTGCATATGCCACCTGGTACGGCATTATCAGAAACAACCAAAAGGGCTATGGGAATATCCCGTATCTTAAGGCACGCGCCGGATGTTGAGGATGTTATTGCTCATATGGGCAGACCTGAGAATGCACCCAAAGATGAAGGTATAAGGAAAGCTGGTTTGTTTCTTAAGCTTGTACCATGGTCAAAGAGAAAACATACCATCGCTCAAATTGATAACTGGATCCGTATCCATGTACCTTCTACAAAGGATATACCAGTCATCATTACCACGCCGCTTACTGAAAGACTTCAGGAGGCATTAGCCGGTATTTCTGTAGGAGGTTCTCTTGCCATAAAGATATTTGGCAATGACCAAAGTGTCCTGAACCAGAATGGAGCAAGGCTGTATACAATGCTCTCAAGGATCCCGGGTATTCAGGATCTCTATATAGAGCAAACAAAGAGTGCACCGGGTATATCCATACAGCTCGACAGAGCAAGGCTCGGCATATACGGTATTACGCCGCAACAGGCGGGTACGGATATTCAGACCGCACTTGCAGGCAGGGTTGCTACAATATACAGGCAGGGTATAAGGCAGTATGAAGTGTATGTTCGTGCAATGCCGCAATTCAGAAATAGCCTTAAAAGCATATCGAACCTTCTCATAGATGCAGGTAATGGTAAGAAGATACCGCTTTCATACATTGCAGATGTACGCTATCAGACAACCCCATTTATTGTAAGAAGGGAAAACATGGAAAGGGTACTTGAGCTCTCCTGCAACATATCCGGTAGATCAACCGGTGCTGTGATACAGGATATTAAAAGTGCGATAAAAAGGCTTAACCTGCCGCCGGGTTATTCTATTGCCCTTGGTGGTGAATACAGGACGCAAAGCGAGATGATTACAAGAATCATATGGATTATGGTTGTAATAGCCGGGCTGATATTTGTTGTGCTGTATGTTGCATTTGATTCATTTGCCATTGCCGGGCTTGTACTTCTATTTATACCGTTTTCTCTTATCGGAGGTGTTCTTGCACTGATTGTAACGCATACAAGCCTGAATATATCCTCTATTATAGGCTTTCTTGCTCACTTTGGGCTATCCGTTCAGAAAGCGATACTGCTTGTAGAATATATTATTTATAATAAAGCTTCAGGTATGGATGATATTGAATCCGCGCGGCAAGCGGGTTTAACGAGGATGCGCCCGGTTTTGATGACAGCATTGAGTGCGTCCGTGGCTGTTTTACCGCTTGCACTCGGCATCGGCACAGGTGCAGAGATAGATAAGCCCATGGCTATCGTATTGATAGGTGGTCTGATAACATCAACGATTTTTACCCTTGTTGCTTTACCAAGCATATATGTGCTAATTGATAAATACTCAAATTGGAGACATGTCGGTCGATCCAATGCTGGATAGGTCTCTTAGTTCAAGGGGGTTAAAATAAAAAACTTATTATCAAAATCTGAGATATTGGATACCCTGTTACAGAAACGGGGTTTACTGAACAATAATATTCTTCTTTTTGCGCATAAGTTTAAACGCTTCTTTACAGTGCACTTCAGAATCAGGTATGTGCGTGAACGCTTAACAATGAGGACAGGAGAATGTGATCGGTGCGGTGTATGCTGCAAGATCGTGTTTAATTGTCCGTTTCTTTCCGAAAAAGGCGGACATACAACCTGTCTTATTTATAAATACAGACCCATTCAATGCAGGGCATTTCCTTTGAATGAGCATGATCTTATGGATATAGAATATAAATGCTCATACAGATTCAAAAACACCAATGGCTCATAACACCGATATACTATCTGCCGGACAAAAGATTATTATAATAACAGGTCCCACTGCTGTGGGTAAAACTGAATGTGCCATAGATCTTGCGTTATCGTTTAATGGTGAGATAGTCAATTGTGACTCGAGGCAGATATACAAGTACATGAATATAGGGACTGCAAAACCAACACAGGAACAGCTAAATACTATTAAACATTACATGATAGATGTAGTAGAACCATCCGTAAATTTCAGTGCTGCAAAGTATGTGACCATGGCAGACAGATGTATTGATGAAATAACAAATGCCGGAAAATTGCCATTTCTCGTTGGAGGGACAGGTTTTTATATTAAAGCATTACTTCACGGTCTTGCACCTTTACCAGCTATAGATGAAGAGATAAGGATCAAAATAAGGGAAAAACAAAAACTTTATGGCAATGAGGTTTTATACGAAACTCTGAAATTGCTGGATCCAAAAGACGCTCAACACATAAAACAATCAGATACTTATCGTTTGATAAGAGCACTGGAGGTTTTCACTGCAACAGGCAAACCGTTAATCGATTATTTAGAAAAGCATAGATTCTCACAAACAAGATACAGATATATTTACATTGTTCTTTACAATTCTGACAGGCAGGACTACCATAAGACTATAAATAACCGTGTTGACAGGATGATAGCTGATGGACTTGTTGACGAAGTAAAGGGTTTGATAAAAATGGGGTATCATGCTGAACTCCCAGCTATGAAAACAGTGGGATACAAAGAGATTATTGACTATCTCAACAACAAAGAGGTTCTTTCTACTGCAGTGGAACTTATAAAAAAACATACAAAAGCCTATGCCAAAAGACAGATAACCTGGTTTAAAGGTATAAAAGATGCATTATGGATTGATTTACATGATAGAAAGCAAAGATTAATTGAGGTTATAAAAGGGTTTATTCATGCCTAAAACACAGGATGGTTTTATAAAGCAGTTAAACAGCAAAAAAAAGCAACTCACTGCTTTATATGAAATAAGCAAACAGTTAGCATCCACGATTGACTTTGGTTCGTCTATAAATTCAAGTTTGAAATTACTTGCAACCTATCTTGATATTCAGAGAATAGCATTATTCGTATTTGAACCAGAAACAAAGGAATTGGTTATAAAATATGCCTATGGTTTTACGCATGAAGAAAAACAAAAGGGAAGATATAAACTCGGAGAGGGTATAACTGGTAAGGTTGGTAAAACTGGAGTACCCATTGTTTTACCAGATGTAAAGGATGAGCCTATGTTTATGGGCAAAACAGGTAAGGACTGGAAAAAAGAAAGTCTATCTTATATAGCAGTTCCAGTAAAAGTGGATAAAAAGGTTGTAGGTGTCCTTGGGGCTCAAAAGTTACTAACAGAGGATAGTTCATTTGAAGAAGATGTTAATCTACTCTCTATGATAACCACACTTATAGGCCAGGCAATGAAATTAAATAGCATAATAGAGAAACAGCGCGAAGATATGGAGTATGAAAAATCTGCTCTACTCAAGGAGCTAAAATCTAAGTATAGACCTGAAAATATTATAGGTATAAGTCCTGGTATCGAAGAAGTATTTGATATTATTGACCGTGTAAGCCCTACAAAGGCAACAGTACTCATAAGAGGTGAAAGTGGAACAGGCAAGGAACTTGTAGCAAGGGCAATACATTTTCATAGTCCAAGGGCTGGGAAACCTTTTATCAAGATGAATTGCGCTGCCCTACCTGATACCTTACTTGAGAGTGAATTGTTCGGATACGAGAAGGGTGCTTTTACAGGCGCCTATGAAACCAAAAAAGGAAGGTTTGAACTTGCACATGAAGGAACGATCTTTCTTGACGAGATCGGTGAGTTGAGTCTTGCAACACAGGCAAAGCTATTAAGGGTGATTCAGGAAAAGCGGTTTGAAAGATTAGGAAGCAACAGGACAATTGAGGTTGATGTGAGGATCATAGCTGCAACAAATAGCGATCTTGAAAAGGCTATAAAAGACAGAACCTTCAGAGAAGACCTTTATTACAGGTTAAATGTTGTGCCAATATTCTTACCCCCATTGCGAGAGCGTAAAGAAGATATTCCCCTTCTTGTAGAACATTTTTTAATGAGGTTCAATAAAGAGCATGGCAAATCATTAAGATTATCAGCAGGAGCAATGGAATTTATGATAAACTACAGCTGGCCAGGCAATATAAGAGAATTGGAAAATATGATAGAGAGAGCAGTTATTATGACAAGAGGAAATATTATAGACATTGATGATCTACCTTTGCCCATGGTAAGTAAGCTTTCAGAAGAAACCAATATCTCCTATTCTCCACAGAGACAGAATAATAATGTTAAACTTCCCAACGCAATAGAAGAGATAGAGAAAACAAAGATCATAGAGGCTCTTAAAAAGACAGGTGGCGTTAAAGCAAAGGCAGCAAGGTTACTCGGAATTACCCAAAGGCAACTTGGATATAAGATCAAAAAGTACAGAATAGAGATTGAGATCAATGCTTCTGCCAGGGATCCTGAAGATGTATCCTGATTCAAAAAATGCAATAACCCGAAAAATGCGTTTGCGAAATAAGGAAGTTTGTGTAATGCCTGATGAGTGCACCGAACGAATGAGCAAGCTTCCCTATTGCATTTTTTGGGGATAATGAGAAAACAGGGGTGTGTTCGCGGTTATCATTATGAGTTTTCTATTCAGCAAATGCATTTACCAAGCCTCATGATGCCATGCTATCTGGAATAATTAAAGATGCTTCTGTATTGCTTAAAACATCTTTTATGGATACTCCATTTGCAAGCTCTTTTAACAACAGCCCTTTTTCAGTAACATCAATAACACAAAGGTTTGTTATAATCATTGAAACACACCTATAACCCGTTACAGGATAAGAAAGATTTTTTACAATCTTTGGTTTTCCATCCTTGGTTGTATGTGACATCATTACAATAATTTTTTTTACCCCAACAGCAATATCCATTGCACCTCCAACACTCGGCAATATGTTTGGTGCAGTCCAGTTTGCAAGATCACCTCTTTCAGAAACCTGATAAGCCCCCATAATGGCTAAATCAATATGACCCCCTCTTATCATTGCAAATGAAACATCACTTGCGAAGAAACTTGCACCTTTCATATAAACGACAGGCTGTTTCCCTGCATCTACTAAATCAGGATGCGCCTGTCCTTTTGGAGCAAAGCCCTTCATACCCAGTAAGCCATTCTCTGTGTGAAAAAAAACAGTTTTGTCTTCTGGCACAAAATCTAAAACAAGGGTTGGCATGCCAATACCTAAATTAACATAAAAACCATCCTTAATTTCTTTTGCAGCCCGCATGGCCATCTCTTTTTCATTCATACCAGCGATCATAATATTCTCCCTTTAATATCCTATCTACGAATATACCTGGCGTATGAATACTGTTGGGATCAAGCTCACCAGGCTCAACGAGTTCTTCAACTTCAGCTATGGTAATGTCAGCAGCCATAGCCATCAGAGGATTAAAATTTGCACCGGTGTAACGATAAACAAGATTACCGTATAAATCTCCCCTGAATGCTTTTATAAATGCAAAATCAGCACCAAGAGGCTCCTCAAAAACATACTCTTCCCCATTGATCAATCGTACCTCTTTATCCTTTGCAAGCAGGGTTCCTACCCCTGTTTTTACATAAAAACCACCAATACCAGCCCCCTGTGCACGTATACGTTCTGCCAGAGTGCCCTGAGGTATAAGTTCAAGCTCCACCCTGCCAGCATCATATAACTCTTTAAACGAGCGTGTTGCTGTGGGATATGAACCTATATACTTCTTTACCCTTCCTGCTTTGAATAAGATTGCAAGGCCATATTCATTGTCACCAAGCCTTGAACCAGGATTGTTGCTTATAACAGTGAGGGCTTTTACGCCCTTTTCATAAAGTGCTCTGATAAGATTTTGTGGAATACCTGCCAGTCCGAAACCTCCAAACATAATTGTAGCTCCATCCTTTACATCGCATATTGCTTCAAGTGAGGAGTTGTATTTTTTGTTAATCATTACACCTCCTTAAAATATATATCTGTAATTCTGCCATCCCTTTGATTCTTAAACATCACTTTTACCCTCATCCCTACCCTCGCCTGTTTAATATCCTTCATCTCTACATTGGAAAGAATTGCGGTATCAGCGCCATCAAGCTTTATGTATGCAACAATATAAGGCACCTGCTTAATATACGAAGATGTTGCAAAATACACTGTTGTATAACTGAGAATTGTTCCAGTACCTTTAAGCTCTATCCACTCTGTCTGCTCATAGCAATGAGGGCAATGCGATCTTGGTGGGCAGAACACCCTGCCACATTTTTTACAGCGAGCTCCCATCAAACGTTTATTCTCAAGGATCTCTCTGAAAAAGCGCGATTGCCCACCATAAGAATATCTCATATTAACACGCATTGTGTCTGGAATCTCCAGTGGGGCATCAATGTCTGTCTGTTCTGTTAAACCCTTTTCAAAAGCCTTTATTATCTGTTCTTTTTTTACCCCTATACGCCTTGCATTTCTTGTTGCCCATCTTACAAATGTTTTTTTATCCATGTTCATCCCTCTCAAGTATTAAAACCACTGTCCATGCAGCCCCTGGTCCACCTATACTCTGGACAAGCCCAACCCTTGCATTTTTGATCTGCCTTTTCCCTGCCTCATCCCTTAAGTGCATTACAATCTCGTTTGTTTGCATGATACCTGTTGCACCAACAGCATGTCCACATCCTATTAAACCGCCACTCACATTAACCGGCAATATACCTTCCCTTTCAACAATACCCTCGTCTATAAGCCTTCCGCCTTCACCCTCATTGCAAAAGAAACAATCTTCATAAGCAATAAGTTCTGTTCCTGTAAATGCATCGTGTAATTCCGCGAGATCAATCTCCTCAATAGGCTTTTTTATACCAGCCATACTGTAAGCCTTTTTTGCTGCGATCCTGCTTGATTCAAAGCTATAGAGATCTTTTCTATTGCCTATTATAGCCCAGTCCAATGCAGCACCTATACCCTTTATCCATACAGGTGGCTTTCTAAATGTTCCTGCTACTTCTTCAGATGCAAGGATAAGCACTGCTGATCCCTCTGAGTAAAGACAGTTATCGTATCGCTTAAACGGATAAGCGATCAATGGGGAGTTCATAACATCATCAATGGTTAATGGTATCGGACTCTGGGCAACAGGATTGAGCATAGCATTGTTATGATTCTTTACAGAAACTTTAGCCATCTGCAATTCGGTAGGATTTCCATACTTTTCAAGGTGTGCAATTGTTGTGAGCGCAAAAGAGCCTGCTGCTGTTCTGCCTGTTGGTTGTTCATAGGTCATATCTGCTGTGTATGAAATAGCCTTAAGTACCTCAGGGCTTGACTTACCTGTTTCATAATCAAAACAATCAGCTGACTTCTCAACCCCAACTACAAGACACACATCATAAAGTCCTGAAGCAACCTGCGTAAAACCCACGCTTATAGCACTTCCACCTGTTGCACCTCCTGTTGAAACCCTTATCGCTGGCTTTGGTGCCATACCTATATAGTCATGGACAAAAAGATCCGGTTGAAATTGGCGTTCAAAAAAGTCATTGTATATACCATACACAACACAGTCTATCCTATCCTTCTCAATACCAGCATCTTCAAGAGCCATTTTTACCGCATCAAATGCAAGCTCAAAATACGTTTTCTCAATCCATCTGGACCTGAACTGTGTGGTACCTATACCAACAATACCTACCTTTTTCATCATAACTCCCTTGAGACAACAAGTTTCTGCACTTCTATAGTGCCCTGCGCTGAAATCCATGAAAATGCATCCCTTAAATATCTTTCCACAGGATATTCAGGCGAGGCGCCATAAGCACCGAGTATTCTGCTGGCAAGCTCAACAGCATTAATGAGTGTTTCTGCTGCATAAAACTTCGCCATTGATGTTTCTTTCTTATGCCTGATACCCTTATCATGCATAAGCGCAACCCTGTATGTAAGCAATCTTGAGGCATCTATTCTGGCTGCTAATTCAGAGAGCGGAAACGATATTGCCTGATTTTCTATAATAGGCTTACCTGCAATAATCCTCTTTTTTGCAAAGGCTAAAGCAGCATCAAATGCCGCCCTTGCAAGCCCGGTAAATCCAGCAGCAAGGCTTATCCTTGTAGTGTTGAGGATCTCGAGAGCCAATCTTAAACCTTCATCCTGTTTTCCCAGCAAATTTTCCTGAGGAACAAACAGATTATCAAGTCTTATATTAAACGCCCTATGCCCTCTTAATCCCATTGTTTTTGCATGACTTTCAAAAATGAGCCCCTCTGGCTTACCTTCAATAATAAATCCACTTATGCCTTTCCCAGCCTTTTCTGGAGATGTTTTGGCAAAAACAATATAAAATTCTGATATATCTGCAAATGTAACAAGCCTTTTCCTTCCATTTAATATATACCCTCCCTCTTTTCTTGTGGCAGTGGAGCTCATACCAGCTGGATCTGAGCCAGGACCTTCATCTGTAAGTGCATAACAGCCAACCATGCCTTCAGCCAATCTTGTAAGATATCGTTTCTTCTGTTGATCAGAACCCCCGTATAATAATCCATGCACAAAAAGCTGGGCAATCTCAACAAGCGGTATAAGCGCTGGACAGGCATATCCAACCTCTTCAGCAACAATGCAAACTTCAAGCGTGCCAAGCCCCTTACCATTGTAATTCTTAGGTACAGAAAGAGCTGTCAAACGTATTGGTTCACCAAGTAGTTTTTTTATCAGTGTTTCTGGAATTACATCATCATTATCTATCTTTTCTGCAAGTGGTATTACCTCTTCTGCCATGTATTCCCTTGTTTGATCGCGAAGTTTTAGTTGAGCCTCACTTAAAAAAACCTCTGTCATAATCTCCTCCATTTTTGTTGCATGCATGGTTGCGCTTACCAAAGAATTTTCTTGATTATTTTATCAATATCAGAATAAGCTAAATAGTGCAAATAGATTATCCAATCTCTAACAAACAAAATGAAAACATTGTTATGTTTACTGATAAAGAAGAATATATAAAATTAAGGGAAGAGGTCAGAAGATTTAATCTGAAAGAGCTATTACCCATTGCATCTGAATGTGATGAAAAAGAGTTGTTTCCTTTTGATGTACTGAAAAAAGCTGCAAAACTTGGTTATGTAGGTCCACACCTGCCGGAAAAGTATGGTGGTATGGGTGATTATTATGCAAAGGCTATAGTGTATGAAGAAAATTGCAGGGTATCATTTGGTTACAACCTCTCTTTGAATGCATCTGATCTATTATTTGCAAATAATATCGCAAAACACGGCACAGAGGAACAAAAACAGAAATACCTTCCTGGCGTAATAAGCGGAGAAAAAATTGGATGCTGGGCATTAACAGAACCGGATGCAGGTTCAGATGCACTATCAATACAAACCACCTGGGTGAAGGATGGTGATCATTACATAATCAATGGTAGAAAAACGTTTATCACAAATGCACCTATAGCAGATTTTTTTATTGTGATAGCGAGAAAACCAGGAACGATAAAAACAGATGGCGGATGTGCTTTTATCCTTGAAAGAGGGATGACCGGACTATCCACAGGTAAACCTTTTAAAAAATTAGGCGGTAGATGTTCACCAACAGGTGAAATCGTACTTGAGGATGTTAGAGTATCCAGAGATCAGCTTCTAGGAAAAGAAGGTGATGGATTTAAAGATATGTTTGCCTCACTTGATGTGGAGAGGGCTTATACACCATTGTCAAGCATAGGTATTGCTCAGGCATGCCTTGATGAAGTAATTTCCTACACAAAACAAAGAAAACAATTCGGGCGACTCATATCAGAATTCCAGCTTATTAAAGAAAAGCTGGCTGTTATGTCTGCTGAATTAGAGGTTGCACGTTATTATGTTTACAACCTCATTGAACAGATGGTTCAGGGTAAAAATATTACAAAAGAGGCGTCTATAGCAAAATTGTTTGCATCTGATATGGTAAACAAAGCCACACGTGAAGCTATACAGATCATGGGTGGTTATGGGTATATGCGTGAGTACAGGGTTGAACGTTACTTTAGAGATGCAAAACTACTGGAAATAGGTGCTGGCACTTCTGAGATCCAGAAACTTATTATTGCACGTGAATTATTAAAATAACAGTCTCAAATGTTAAAAAGATGAAAACCAAAGTCATCTCCACGGGTTTAATCAAACAAAATTCTTATTTTGCTCAAAATAGATGAAAACAAAGGAGGCTTACAATGGATGAAAGAATATCTCCTGAAGCTATGCATTTTATTGATGTTGTTAAACGATTCGTGAACGAAGATTGTATACCTGCTGAGGATCTTATAGAAGAAACAGGGAGATTACCGGAAGATTTGGTTAAAAAAATGAAAGGATTAGGATTGTTTGGCTTGAGGATTCCAGCTGATTTTGGTGGCTCTGGTATGAACCTGCTTGATTATTGTTTTGTACTGAAGGAACTATCAAAAGCCCATGATGCTATAAGGGCTCTGATGAGTATAAATAATGGCATTGGCTCAATGGGGATTGTACATTATGGTACAGAAGAACAGAAAAATAAATATCTGCCTCTTCTTGCGAGCGGTGAATATATCTCTGCATTTGCACTCACAGAGCCAGGGGCTGGTTCAGATGCCTCTGCGATTACAACCACAGCAACAAAAACAGCTGGTGGCTGGTTAATAAATGGGATGAAACATTTCATTACCAATGCTCCGATTGCGAATATTTTTACAGTAATAGCCTTAACTGATAAAGAAAAGAGAGCTAAAGGAGGAATATCTGCATTTCTTGTAGAAAAAAATTTCAAGGGATTGAGAATAGGTAATCTGCATAAGACTATGGGAGGCAAAGGCTGGTTGCAGGCAGAAGTGATATTCGAAGATTGTTTTGTACCTGATGACAATCTTCTTGGTGGCGTTGGGAATGGATTTAGAATAGCAATGAAAACATTGAATGAGGGCAGACTTTCAGCCGCTGCATCTGCGATAGGCATAGGGGAGCGACTTTTAAACATGGGCATTGAATACGCAAAAATGCGTAAGCAGTTTGGTAAGCCCATTGCAGAGTTTGAAGCAATACAATGGATGCTGGCAGACAGTGCAACAGAGTTGTATGCTGCTGATAGGATGCTCGCTGATGCTGCGCATAGATTTGACAGAGGTGAGGACATCAGATTGCAATCAAGTATGACGAAACTATTTGCAACAGAATCTGCATTTAAGGTTGCAGACAGGATATTACAGTTACATGGTGGAATGGGTTTTATGAAAGAAACAAAGGTGGAACGAATGTTTAGAGACATAAGGGCATACAGGATCTTTGAAGGAACATCAGAGATTCAAAGATTTATGATTGCAAGAGAATTGCTGAAAGAATGACATGGAAAACTCTGATCTGTTGATAATAGCTAAAGGGCTTTACAAAAGATTTAACGAAAAGATCGCTGTTAACAGGATAAGTTTTGAAGTAAAAAAAGGCGAGGTTTTTGGCATTGTCGGACCAAACGGTGCAGGTAAAACCACCACTGTAAACATGCTAACAGGCAAATGCACAATCGATGATGGTGAACTTTATGTGTTTGGCAGAGATGTTAAAAAACATGATAGAATGATAAGAAGGAAAATAGGTGTTGTATCTCAGGAAAACAACCTTGATCCGGATCTGAGTGTTTATGAGAATCTGTTGATCTATTCAAGCTATTTCGGGAAGGCTTCAACAAACAGGATAGATGAACTTTTAAATTTTTTCGAGCTTTACGATTACAAAGATTATAATGTAATGGATCTGTCAGGGGGTATGCAGAGAAGATTAACACTGGCTCGCGGTCTTGTAAATGACCCAGCATTACTAATACTTGATGAACCAACAACCGGGCTTGATCCACAGGTAAGGCATAATACATGGGACAAACTCCTTCAGATAAAAGAAAAAGGTATAACCATTTTGCTTACCACACACTACATGGAAGAAGTAGCAAGACTGTGTGACAGGGTCATGATCATGCACAACGGTAATATATTAAGTATTGATACCCCACAGAGAGTTATAGCCTCAAGGTACCCCACGGATGTCATAGAGATCAAACTCAACCATGGAATTGATTTTTTACAAATCATTAAAAGTCTTGATGGCTTCAGATTTAAGCACGAATTTTCCAATAAATTTGGGCTTATTGTACCTCAAACCTTTGAAGATGCAATTGCCATGTACAAAAGGTTGATAGAACTTTATCCCACGTTGTACCCTTTGAGAAGGCAACCCAATCTGGAAGATGCCTTTTTATCCATTACAGGCGTTTCTCTACAAGGAGGCGAATATGCAGAAACATAAAAAAAACGGCAATTCTGTTTTTAAAGCGATCATACATGTTGATGAACAAACAAGAATAAAGATAGCTATTGGTAACGTTATAAATTTGCTAAAAGATATTGCACCTGCCAGACCAGACGTAGAAATAGTAATAAATGGCCCTGGTATAGAAATCTTCACGAAGAAAAATATAGTAAAACAACTTGAAGAACTGAGTAAAAAAGGCGTAAGGATCGTTGCATGTAGAAATTCTATAAATGCGTACTGCAGGGATCATCCTGAATGTAAAATTTCAGAAGAAAAATTACCAGAATTCGTTAACGTTGTTAGTGCTGGTATATCTGAGCTTATAAGAAAACAGGGCAAGGGATATGCGTATATAAAGCCATAAATTAAACCGGAGATAAATCATGTTAAGTGAGAAAGAAAGTATTAAAGATTTGTTATTAGCTGATCAGTATGATAAGCTTTGCGAATTTATAAAACAGAAAAAAAATAGATTGTCCACATTATTATCCTTAAGCTATACCACGGATAATTATATTAAATTTAAAGTGATCAGGGCTACAGGTTTTGTTGTAGATAAAATAATTGATCAGGAATTGGAGTTCATAAAAACCACCATAAGTAATCTCTTGTGGTCATTAAACGATGATTCTGGAAGCGTTGGTTGGTCATCACCAGAACTACTCGGCGAGATTATAAGTACAAGGATAGACCTTTTGAAAGAGTATATTCCTCTTGTTATCTCCATGCTAAAGATAAAAGAGACTTATTTCAGAGCAGGTGTTTTGTGGGCAATGGGAAGGATTGCATCTGTAGAACCTTCTCATATAAAACCTTACGCACCATTCATAAACATGTACCTATCTGATCCAGCAGCTGAAACCCCTGGTTATGCTGTTTGGTGCTTGAAACTGATAAACGCAAAGATACCGGAAGAACACATAAGCCATCTGCTGGAAGATACTTCAGAGATAGTTCTACTTGACACGGATGGAAGTATATCTAAAAAGACTATCAGTGAGCTCGCTAAACAAACGAGAACCAGATAGAAGTTGCACTAAAAATGACAGAGAAAAATTGAGAGGTTTTAAATGAACAAAAAAATGAATTCTATAAATGGGATTTTCTATCCGAATAGTGTGGCAATATTCGGGGTTTCTAATAAAATAGAGAATCTGGGGCAGTATATCTTAAAAAATATGATAGATAATAAGTATCAAGGTAAAATCTATCCTATAGGCAGGGAAGGTGGCGAGATAAACGGTACAAAGATCTACAGGGACATAAATGAGATCAACGAAAAGATTGATTTAGCCGTTATACTCACACCTGCGCAAACAGTTCCTGATATACTGAGAAAATGCGGAGAAAGAGGTGTAAACTATGCAGTGATAGAATCCGGGGGATTTTCAGAAACAGGAGAACATGGCAAAAAGCTTGAACAGGAGCTTATTAAGATAGCAGATACATACAATATAAGATTTACAGGACCAAATGGATTGGGCGTAATAAATATGGAAAACGGGTTATGTACCCCCTTTTCTCCGGTAGTTCCACCTATCAGAAAAGGCAATGTATCCATTATTTCGCAGAGTGGAGGCATGTCTCTAACAATCATGCATACCTTAAGTTATGAAGGTGTTGGGATCAACAAAGTTATAAGTGCAGGCAACAAAGCCAATATAGATGAGATAGACTATCTTCTCTACCTTATTGAGGATCCTGTAACCAATATTATAGCAATGTATTTAGAGGATATAAAAGATGGAACAAGATTAATAGAGTTGATCCAGAATACCAATAAACCTGTGGTGATTTTTAAATCTAACACGCATATCAAAACTGCAAAAATCGCAAGTTCTCATGCATCAGCTATTGCAAACGATGACGCTGTTGTAACCGAAGCATTAAGAGAGGCCGGCGCAATAAGGGCTGAAAATTTGACAGAGTTTGTAGATATAGCGAAACTACTGAGTATTTCTCCCAATTATGGGGACAGGGTTGCTGTGCTTTCACGATCAGGTGGACATGCTGTAATCACACAGGACGCATTGATCCAATATGGTTTTGACACCCCTTCATTTTCTGATCATTTCTTAAAAGAGATACACAAACACGTGAGAGCCGGGGTTATAAACTTTACAAATCCTCTTGATATGGGAGATATTTATGACTTTGAGTTTTATATCAATGCAGTAGAGCTTACTTTATCAGATACTTCGTTTGATTTTGTTATCTTCATACATACCTACTCATCAGCCCTGCATGGAGAATTATCAGATGAAATGGCAAAAAGCTTTATGATGTTGAACAAAAAATACAAAAAACCGGTTATCCCTTTGTTTTTTACTGAGATAAGCAACCTTAATAGATTAAAAGAGCGTGTAGATTATCCTTTTTTCACTGATCCTGCAACAATGCTTAAAGCAGTGGCTAAAATAAAGGATGTAAATAAATACAAACGAAAGGACAAAATTACACCGGTGACTTATGCTGTAAAAGGTATTTCCACAAAAGTAAAGAATACATTGTCGTTGTTAGGTTCGTTGAATGTTGCTCAGTTCCATGGCTTACCTGCAGTACCATGGGGTTATGCAAGATCCAGGGAAGAGCTAAAAAACATCATAGAAGAGTTGGGCTACCCTGTGGTAATGAAGATAGAGTCAAGAAATGTCTCACACAAGTCTGATATAGGTGGTGTAATACTTGATATTAACAACGAGATAGAAGCATACAAAGCCTACGATTGGCTTACTGATGGCATAAAGAAGGCACATCCTGAGATCATTGTGGATGGGGTAATAGTTCAAAAAATGCTAAAGGGGCCCCTTGAGTTAATAGTTGCAGCTAAAAGAGATGAACAATTTGGACCAATTGTGATCGTTGGAATGGGTGGTATTTACACAGAATTTCTCAAGGATACAGCTTTAGGCTTATGTCCTGTTACCGAAGCTTACGCATTAGAAATGCTTAAAAGGTTAAAAGGGTATCCTTTACTCGCGGGGGTAAGAGGACAGAAACCACTGGCAGTGCAGGAAGTTGTAAATCTTATTGTAGCGGTATCTCAAATCATGGTGGAAAGATTTAACATTGTAGAGCTGGATCTCAACCCGGTTCTTGTTGACCAGGAAAAAGCCATTGCTCTTGACGCCCGTGTTGTTGTAGAAAAAATTGTACCTGCTGAGACAGTGTCCTGATCCCTCAATGTTTATGTTCAGACTTTTTACCCTTCCCATGCTGTAAGATGAACATCTTGCCTGTAAGCAACTCCTTCATGCGTGGTTTTCCAAGGAGCCTTGAGAAAGTACCGTCGTTTACTACAACCATTTTATAGGATGGGTTTATCTTAAATAATCTTTCAAGAGCATCAAATGTGCCTGATTCATTATGAAGCAGAACATTGATACGGGCAAGTGTATACCATGATACCGGGTTTGAGGGTTCAAGCTTCGTAAGTTGAACAGCGTATATTAAGGCTTCTTTATAGTTGTTCATCTTCTCAAGACATTCTGTTAAATTAAGTACAGCTTTAAAATCAGAAGGCTCCTTTGCTACAGCTTCTTTGAGATAAATTACAGCATTTGCATAATCAGATTTCATATAATATGCAGTACCAAGTAAGAAATTGTAGACTTCGTTCTGTGGATTCTCTTTTAAAAGCGATGAACCAAGAGCAATTGCTCTGTCAATATCATTTGTACTTAAATATGAGCTCATAAGATAAGGTCCAATCTCAGATATAGATAATGGCAAAAGATCAACTGATGCATTGAACTCATTTATAGCACCAGCATAGTTATCCTTACTGTAATATAAGAACCCCAGCAATTTGTGCCCGTATGCAAAATATGGGGCTAAACTTATTACCTTTTTAGCATCTACTATAGCATCAGTAAAATCTGAGCTTCCAGCCTCAGCTCTTGCGCGCGTGTAGAGTATCATATAATCATGTGGAGAAAGCTCATACGCTTTATTTATCACATCCAGCGCCTTTTTAGGCATCTTTAGATCCAGAAGGGTTTGAGCCTCTGTATTGTATATATTTGCAATAGCCTGTTCATGCGCAAAACTTGTTAAGCTACCAAGTATTATAATGCCCACTATAAACGCTATAACAAAAAACATTGTAAAGGTTATATTGTTAGCAGTATTTAAGGCAAAGTCGTATTTCCATCTCCATTTAAAACCCGACATCTTTTTTAGTGCTGATATAAAACCATACTCATCTTCAAAATACTTATATTTTCTTTTACCTACAACAAGACCCGCAAATGACCAGAACATCGTTGCTGATGCTGGATTTTCTAAATTGAATGTAAAAAAAGCGCTAATAAGTGCAGATACAATACCTGCCAGCAGAGCAATATTCCATACTTTATGTGCATCATCATCTGACTCGTTTATACTTTTTATACCAGCTATAAATATTTCAAATAAAAACCATAAAAAGCTTATCAGTCCTATGATGCCAAGTTCAAATGTTATCTGCAAATATTCATTATGAGCATTATCAAGATAGCGTAGTTCTTTCCAATCAATAGTTTTTAAAGCATGTACTTCATAAAGTGGAATATTGATAGGATAATTACCGAGTCCTATACCTATTATAGGGTTATCCTTGATACCATTAATAGTGCTGTTCCATACAAGTAATCTAAAGGCATTGGATGGATAATTTTTGTTAAATATACTCTCTCCTCTTTGAACAAGCTGTGTACCAATTCTGGTAAATCCTATCACATAAACAACAACAAACAGAGCAATAATAATCGTATAAAGGATAAGTCGCTTTGATGATTTATTTACGTGTAAATTAATCCTGTACCTGTTAACCAGAATAAAGTAATATAACAGTGAAAAAAGCAGAGCCAGCCACCCTGCCCTATTCCTGGCTATAATAATGTAGATGACACTTAATAAAACACCTGCATATTGAAGATACTTCAGATATTTATTCTCCTGTTCTAAAAAGAATGCCGTTATCAATAATGGTAGAATCATTACTAAATAATCAGTGGTAAAATTTGTAAGTCCCATTGTACTGGCATAATTAACCCTATCCCACAGATCCAATGGAGAAGAAAAAACATGAAGGAATTGCAGTATTCCATACCCGCTAACTATTATTGCTACAATGGCCAATATCAGTGAAATGGTTTTCAGCTTTATGTTATTGCCATAATATATAAACAGAAAGAATGGTGCCTGGTAAGCTATTTGTTTAATGAACACCTGTACAGCAAGGTAAAAATTATATGCATGAAAAATAGATAAACCCGCTATAATATCCAGAAGTAACAATGGAATCAGTACAGGGGTATAAAAGAAGTCTACACTATAGTTCAACATTGATTTAAGAAAATATGCGATTACAATAGGCCATAACAATAAATAAATAATAAAGATCTTCATCCAGATGAATTCATTTTTAGCAAACACAAGAGGGACAAGAAAGAGCATCAACACCAGACTGGCTATACCTATATAGTCAAGTTTACTGGATAGCGTATGAAAACTTTTTATAATAAGTTTATTCTCACTCATCTTCAAAATCTACTTTGACCTTTTTCAATGGTGCATCAATTATCTCATTGTAAGGTATTCCCAATCCTTTTTCTAAAATATCCAATGGGCCAATTATCCTGTTGTTTATTTTTTTTACAAGCATTAATAATCTTCCATTCAGATCCACTTCTATGGTTTCTATAAATGGTCTTACATCAAGTTCGCTGGATTTGCTATTTTTTTTAATTATGAAACTTTCACTACTCATTATAAGCTCTATTGCAGAACTGAGAATAGACATATTACAACTGTTTATTCTGTTGAGGGACATCTCGTAATAAACTGTTTTAGTTACACTGCTCACAGGTTTACTATGATATGGAAGTTTTATTACATCTAAAAAGCGCACTCCTTCACACTCAACTGCTTGCAGCTTTTTTTTTACAACATCAGCATCTATTTCTCCTGAAAGTTTTAAATCCAGATATTCTGCATAACTTTCTATACCAACAGGTAAAGGATCATTGAATGATACAACCGGTTTTGGATGAAAGCCCTTTGTATAGACCAATGGTAGACCTGCCCTTTGAATTAGATGCATTAAGAAATCCATAAACTCAAGATGTCCAAGAAACCTTATCAGTCCGGTTTTAGTGTATTTTATACGGACTGTTGTTGTCCAGACAGGCTCTTCTAAATATTTAGACGATTCCTGTTCTACTGTGGAAACATTTTTAGCATGTACGGGTTCTATACTTTTAAAATCACAAACACCACAATTGTAACATACCTCGGTGAAACAATCCGGAGTGGGTGTTTCAGTTCGTGCCTTTTCATACTCCTGCCATAAAAAAGACTTTGGTAAAAAAGTATTTATGTGGTCCCATGGTAATGGCTCATCATACTGTCTTGCCCGTAGAAGCTCCTGTAATGAAAATCCATGCTTCACAATGGCATTAAACCATGATGCATAATCAAATTCCATCATAGAGCTGTCTGTTTTAACACCATTTTTTACAAGATCCTCTATCACATTCCCAAGCCTCCTATCACCCCTTGCAAGTATAGCTTCGATAAGGCTGCTCTCCGGGATTTGATGTTTTATAACAACACCGGTATTTTTTATGATGTTCTTTACCATGGATAATTTTGTATTGAATGTTTCAGGTGAAATCATTTCAGCCCATTGAAAAGGTGTATGTGGTTTTGGTATAAATGCGGATATGCTTGCATTAATACGTGTTCTACTATTGTACCTTCTCACAGCTGAATGTATACGTTTTATTATTTCACCCATACCTATAACATCGTTCTCTGTTTCAAATGGTAAACCAAGCATGAAGTATAACTTAACAGTCTGCCATCCCATCTTTGCTGCAAGCTCCACGCTCGAGATGATCTGTTCATCCGTAATATTCTTGTTTATAACATTCCTTAACCTCTGCGTGCCTGCTTCTATTGCTATTGTAAACCCTGTTTTTCTTACCTGTTTTATCTGAGCAAGTATCTGGCTGGTAACAGAATCAACCCTTAATGAAGGTAAAGATATTGAGCATTGATTGTCCCTGAATTCTGACATAAAAGCCTTTAATAGTGGTACTATATGGGTATAATCCGCTGAACTCAAAGACAATAAACTAATATCAGAGAAGCCTGATGTTGCAATATTATTTCTTATCTCATTAAGAATAATATCAACATCTTTTTCGCGAACAGGTCTATAGATCATACCAGCCTGGCAGAATCTACATCCTTTTGTACATCCGCGTGCTATCTCTACAACCAGTCTATCATGAACAGGTTTAACAAAAGGAATGATCTGATGTTTTAAAGTAATCTTATTGATATCAGGGAAGATTGCCCTTGTAACCTGTGGAACTGATGAGTTTATAGGTATTATGCCTTTGAAATTGCCATGAAGATCTTCTGTCTGTTTATACAGTGCTGGCGCATAAACCCCCTTTATACTGGCGAGCCTTTCAATACACTCTTGTTTTGGTGCTCCGGTTTCTTTACAAGATATTATCGTATCAATAATCTGCTTTATAACGACCTCCCCATCACCAATTACAAATGCATCAAAGAAATCTGCAACTGGTTCTGGATTATAAGTACAGCTGCCACCTCCTATTACAATCGGGTGTAAGCCTTTTCGATCTTTTGCTCGCAGAGGTAAACCTGCCAGCTTTAATACGTTAACAGCATTTACATAGTTAAGCTCTGTTTGTAATGTGATACCTATCACATCAAACATATCAAGTGGTGTGTCAGATTCTATTGTTGTTAGTTTTGCATTATGTTTTCTTAATATAGCTTCCATATCAGTGCCAGGGCTATACGCTCTCTCTGCAAGTGCATAAGGAATTTCATTGATCAATTCATAGATTATTCGTAATCCGAGGTTGGAAATCCCTATCTCATACAGATCAGGATAAACCAGAGCCACTTTTAATTTTACTGTATTATGTTGTTTGATTATGGCATTAGGTTCAGGACCTATATATCTGCCAGGCTTTTTGACGTATTGAAGGAATTCTCTCATAAAGAACCATTATAATATTTTAAATCAAACCTGCTGTCTTTAAAGAGAAGATAACTATAAGCGTTAAACCAGTTACCTGTATTGATATAAAGAACCTCTTTATTGGAAAACAGATACTTTCTCATCTCTGGAACATGAAAATGTGCAGAGACAACAACATCAAAACCCTGTTCAGCCTTATTTTTTACAAACTCTTTAATAACATAGTCAGGCATGGTTCTTTTTACTGTCCAGCTTTCCCTGCTGTGCCTGGAGAGGCTTAAAGCAATACGTTTTGTAATACTCACAGGTAAAATATCCGCCATCACATTCATTACCCTGCTTCTTAATATGGATCGCAAGAGTCTATATCTTTTATCTGTATAATCTATCATATCTCCGTGTGTAATAAAGCAGCGGGTATTATCAAGTGTTATATCTATACTGTCCCCTACAATATTTAAATTTTTAAACAGACTCTCAAATGTGCGTTTAACCATGAAATCATGATTACCGACATTGTAATACATTTTAATATTCTGCTCATCAAGCTCTCGCATGATATTCAATAATGGGATATAAACAGGATCCACAAATCCACCAGGGCTTATCCAGTAATCAAATATGTCTCCCAGAAAAAAAATAATATCAGGGTGTTCTTTCTTCACAGCTTTGAGAAAGTTAACGATCCTATCCTGGTTTTTATCTGTTCTCCCTTTTAAATGTGCATCAGAAAGAAATATACAGTACATTGTTTAGATAATTATATGTATTTTTGTGTCTGTCAATTGTTAAAATGATTTGCCCGAAAAATACGTTTGCGAAATAAGGAAGTTTGTGTAATGCCTGATGAGTGCACCGAACGAATGAGCAAGCTTCCCTATTGCATTTTTTGGGTTAAACAGAATAACACCGTCTTCAATGACAGCAGCACAACCGTCAATGTCGGTATCTACGAACTTATGGCCGGGTACACGTTTCTATTTTAACATTACATCTGAGCATCTTGCTCATTATGAACAGGCGTGCACTCTGCGCGCCTGTTTCTTTGGGTTACGCCCGGCATGGGCAAAAAGCCGGCCGGGTATTCGTTTATCCAGCTCAGGATAAAAGCCTTACCATTTTCAGTGCCTTTGTTCTTTCGTAGAGTCTTCTATCGGCAGTCACAAAATCGCATTTCAGGTCCAATGCAAGGACAATGTACGCAGCATCATATACACTTATACTATGCCGCCTGGATAGTGCCATTGCTGTTAAAAACTCTTTATGTCCGAAATGAAACACCTCAAAATCAAAATGCCATAGAAGCGTAAACGCTTCCATAGCATCATTTGTATTTAATCCGGTTTTTGTAGTCAGCACATTGCCGATCTCATAGAAGAACAGGTCGTGAACCGCTATAATTCCTTTACCTGAAATGTGCCTTTCCCGGTAAGATTTTGCGCTGAATGATTCTTCTTCATCTTCAAAAATCCACTTCAGTACCACGGAAGCATCCAGAACTATCATTTGCCCTCTCTGATTTCCCTTACTACTTTTACAACATCAATGGTGGCTGTCTGCTGCAAATGCTTCTTGTTCCATGTATCCATCGCAGCAGCAATCTTGTTCAGCCTTTTTTCCCTGTCCTTTTTTATTACCTTTTCCTCATAGTCCTTCACTGATATCATTACAGCAAGCGGTTTATTGGATCTCGATATTATCACCTGTTCATCCTTTTCATATACCTCGTTCAGGAGAGAGCCGAGCTTCTTCCTGAGATCAAGGGCTGTCACTGTTTTCATAGTATCCTCCTTAACTATACTATATACTATCATAGCAACTATGTCAATATACAGGAATTGTTCAGGATTCATCCAGCACGTTCCAAGTGAAGTGAGGATAAAAATGAAGGGCCAAGGGAAAGGAATCATACAATGAAACGTAGGGGCTGGGTTTCCCTGCCCTTTTTTTCAAAAACCTCCCATCTGTGACCAATCTGTGACTTTTCGTGCACCCAAAACGGACCCAAAACGGGGTCAAGTCTTTACTCTTGAATTAATTCAGGAGAGGTGGCATGGGAACCCGGGTATGGGAAAGCGAACATAGGTGAGCAGATAAGCAATGATACCCACCGTTCGAATACTGATTCTGATGCACGGCTTGCGAGGAAAGCATGCATGGGTGCGACAGAATTGAGCCATGCAGTTACCTATGTAATGGACAGTGAGTTATCATATTTACGAGGATGCAATAAATGTAGCGAGGGAATTAAACAAGACAATGGAATACCGTATATTCCAAAGGATAAGGAAGCGGATTGAGGAATTATTTGGGGAGGCGAAAGAGTTTATGGGGGTTAAGGAGGGCAAAGTTTAGAGGTGTAAGATTTGTTAAAGAACAGGTATTAACCCGAAAAATGCAATAGGAAAGTTTGCTCATTCGTTCAACCCCACGATCCACCTAAGATACAAAGACTTTTTGTTGTAAAGGAGGCTTAAGTCCTTTGTATGTTTATATGCAATCACAT
>JBMFUY010000012.1:0-25519 GCA_049966275.1 bacterium | reverse complement strand
AACAAAAAGTCTTTGTATCTTAGGTGGATCGTGGGGTTGAACGAATGAGCAAACTTCCCTATTGCATTTTTCGGGTTTATACAAATGGGTTTGATTTAATCTCTTCCATGGTCCATGTGAATATCTCTACAGCTATTTGTTTTGCTGCCTCTGCATCACCACTTCTGACAGCATCATACATTCTCCTGTGATTGTTATAAACCAATTCCTGATGTTCTTTCGATTTATAGAGCTCATTCCTGATATCCTTCAACCGATCTGTATCCATCTTTAAAAGAACATAAAGTACATGTACAAATACATCATTCTGTGTTGCTCTTGCCATTGCCAGATGGAATTCACTGTCCATTCTGTACCACATATCAAGATCGCCGGATTCCATATTCTCCTTCATTGCTTCCAAGCAATCTGCAATCTCTTTTATGTTCTGTGGCGTGGCTCTCTTTGCTGCGAGATAAACAATTTGAGCATCAAGTGATTTCCTTACCTCAAATAACTCATATGCTCTATGAGCTTTGCTGTTTAAAAACTCAGAAAGCGGCCCCTGTATTTCCTTTTCTCCAATAGACTTTACGAAGATACCTTTTCTCCTTATTATCTCTATTAATCCCATTGCTTCCAATATATTTAGAGCTTCTCTTAGCGTTGCCCTGCTCACTCCAAACCTCTGTGCCAATTCTCTTTCTACAGGAAGCCGATCCCCTGGCTTTAACAATCCTGAGTAGATAAGATCCCTGATCTGACCCACTATTTCACTGGAGATTTTTATAGGATGAATTGGCTTATAAATATTCATTTTATTTTCACGCAATACTGTTTCAGTAAATTAAAATACTTCTCTAACATCAATTTCGCTCTCTCTTCGTCTTTCTCGGTTATTGTAACTGCCAACTCCCTTAAAACAATCATATATTGTGATCTCGCAGCATCATCTGAAATAATTTTATTCTCTATCGATTGTATAGCCTCTAAAAGCATACCCTTTATATTCGAAACCGTCTGGTAGAAAAAAACATTACCGGATAACCTTGCAAAGGATATAAAAAATTCAAGTCCAAACCAGGCTCCTTTGATTCCATTTCCAATACATGAATCGATCCTCCCTATGGTCACAGCTAATGTTTTTAAATCGTCTTCAGTGCTTCGAGATAAGATTAATGATACTGCAGATGTCATAATAACTGACAGAAATTCTATAAGCTCTACTACCTTATCCTGAGAATTTAATGCATTCAACTGAATATTGGCTGGGCTGGCTAAATGTTGTGATGTCTTTGATCCACGAACAAATATTCCTGACCTGTGTCTTACTTCAAGTATACCCATTGTCTTAAGGATACTTATAGCCTCTCTTACAGAGGCTCTACTTATACCAAAGTCATTTGCCAATTTTCTTTCTGGTGGTAGCTTTGAACCAGCAGGCAATTTCCCCTCAATAAATTGCGTTTTTATGTAATCCACAACATTGTTTGTTACGTTTTCTGATCTGGTATTTTTTATCATGTCTTCTCTCACCATCAAGTTTTAGTTTAACCCTGTATATTGCATACTATACACCTATACGATTTGCAACAAAAAGCACGGGCTTGATCAAAACCTGACAAAAATAAAGTATATTGTATACAAAATATCTTGACACATTTAGTTTTATAATATATTTTGGCTAAAAAAGAAAATAAGGAGATTTAACACATATGAATACAATAAGTTTTTTAATTGAGCTGGTCTTACCATATTTGGCGGTTGTGATCTTCATTGCGAGTATCCTGCTTAGAATAAAAAGATGGATCTCCATGCCACACACATTGAAATGGTCTTTATACCCCATGCCTGCAACACCTGCTGAACAAATAGGTTTTATGCTTAAAGAAATATTAACCTTTAAAAGTGTATTTAATAACAATAGAAGGCTATGGATTGGTGGCTGGATCTTCCATATAGGTATGGCACTCATCTTTTTCTGGTTTGTTGCATTCTTAATTGGATTACACATAGGCATAATTCTTCGCATTGGTCTGGCAATTATAATCATACTACCCTCTTTCATCCTCGTAATGAGATTACTTGACAATAAAATGAGGGCAATAAGCTCACCCATTGAATATTTCAATCTGTGTATCTTTATTTTTATCGGTATACTTGGTTTCATTGTACTACATGATCCATTGTTATCTTCAGAGGCTGTGAGGCAATACTTTATAAATTTAGTTTTGTTACATCCATCCATGATATCAGCGCCGTATTCATTCTTATTATTGTTAGTACTGGTTGAATTTTTCATGATCTACTTCCCAAACAGCAAAATGCTACACATGGTGAGCAAATATTTTGCTTTTCATAAAGTTAACTGGGAAAGCCATTAGTTATGAGAAGAAAGGAGTATAAATGAAACAAACTATATCTCAGAAAAACGAGGATTTAGAAAATAAAAAGGCATCTAAATTAGAAAGCCCATCTAAAACAGTCAAAAAGCAAAAAAGAACATATCCATTTTTTGCCATAGAAGATCCTGTTGAAGAAAACAGGATCCCTATCTTCCTAAAAACCTTTGAAGCGGTATTGAAGGATGAAAAATATAGATTGCTTCTGGACCTTTACCTCAATACGTGCGCAAGTTGTAACTCCTGTGCAGATCAATGCCATCTTTATCAAACTACACACCAGCAACAGGATCTTCCAGCGTATCGCTCTAATATGCTAAGGGCTATATATAAAGGACATTTCACAACAGGTGGTAAACTGCTCGGACGATTGGTTGGTGCAAAGAAACTTGAAGAGTCTGACATTGATAATATGATTGAAGCTTTTTATCGGTGCACAATGTGTAGAAGGTGCGCTGTGGAATGCCCGATGGGAGTTGATAACGCTCTTATTACCAGAATTGGAAGGTGTATTCTTGGGGAGCTCAATCTTGCGCCTAAAAACTTTACTGTTAGTAGCTCACAGCAATTGAAAGGCATAGGTAACACATCATCAATACCTAAAGCAGCATTTCTTGATACCCTGGACTTTCTCCAGGAAGAGATAAAAGATATAACTGGATACCATGTAGAATTCCCACGCGACAAAGTAGGTGCTGAATACCTATTTATAGCACCGGTTAGTGACTATATAATGGAAGCTGATACGCTTATGGGCACTGCCATGGCTTTACAGGCAGCTGGCGCTGACTGGACCATAGGAACAGAATACTATGATGCAATAAACTACGGGCTTTTTTATTCTGATAAAATAACAGCAGATGTGCTCAATAAACTGCTTTCAGAGGCTTATAGGCTTAAGGTGAAAAAGATATTGATAGGGGAATGTGGACATGCAACAAAGGTAGTTAAGCTCTTTATGGATGTGTTTGGAAAATACAAGTTTGAAGTTCTCAATGTAATGGAATACACAGCAAAAGCAATAGAACAGGGAAGGCTAAAGATCAATCCAGAAGTTAATAAGGAGCCTGTTACATATCATGATCCATGTAACTTAGGAAGGGGACTTGGCATTTATGAGGCACCAAGGGTTATTGTAAGGGCTGCTACAATGCACTTTATAGAAATGTACCCAAACCGGGAGAAGAACTATTGCTGTGGTGGAGGTGGTGGAGGTGTAACTGTCCCGGACATGTATGATTTCAGAATGAAATATTCAGGCAAGAAAAAGGTAGAACAGATCCAGGCAACAGGTGCAAAATATCTTATAGCCCCGTGCGCGAATTGTAAAAAACAACTGAGAGAACTTGTAGAATACTACAAATTGCCTGTTACAGTGATGGGTGTTCATGACCTTTTAATCAAATCACTTGTTCTATAGATCCCGGGCATTTCATTCCAGGGTGTTAGCCTGCAATTCGTTTATTTGTTGACAATACGATTTTTATATGTTTTTATTGGAACATGAAAATTGCGTGTTCCTTTCTGACAACAATGATATTTGTATTGTCAACCATTGCCCATGCATCTGATACGGAAAGGCATTTACTGGTTATCCTGCACCCTGAAAATGATAGCGTGCTTGTAGGGTTAAAGGATGCTGTTGCCAGACAAACAAACAACATTCTGTTTGTTGAGTATAAACCTGATACCAATAAACAGACATTAATGCCCGAGATTTTAGAAAACCTATCAAAGGGCAAAGAAGCCTATGAATTTTTGAAGTTTGAAGAATCTATAAAACATTTAAACAGTGCAGTAAACCAATTAAAGACAAACCTTTCTTCGGATGAAGCAATCAATTTATTGAGAGAAGCCTATCTATATCTTGCAATGGACTATCTTGCTTTAGATAAAACTTATGAAGCAAAGTGCATTGCTGATAATTATATATGCATATCAGGAACCATATCGCTTGATCCTGATCTGTGGCCCCCAAACCTAATAGAGTTACTGAAGCAACAAAAGGCTTTAATAAAAGCACATTATATAAACATCACCACCATACCTTCTGATGCCCATATTTATATAGATGGGAATAGTATTGGTATGTCGCCAACCAGTGCAAACCTATCAGAATGTAGCCATTACCTTCATATAACCAAACCCATGTACCTGCAAAAGGATATCCAGTTCAACATTAACAAGGAAACAAACTCCATGGATATACCCCTTGAGATGGATCCTCTTGCCATATCAAATGAACATTTAACAGATGCACAGATAACAGCATTATCCTCTAAATACCATGTGGACGGGATCCTGATATTATACAGCTATTTTACAGATACTTCCTTGCATAACAAACGCATTGTGCATGCCAGACTTATAGATGTCCAGAACAACCAGACAAGGTACGCAAACATAGGATACAGAAATCACAAGCAGGCAACAGATGAACTGATCAGTATACTGACTCCTAACAATAGCGTGGTTAATACAAATCCACAGATAAATAATAAGCTAACAAGTTTTACTGATGATAAAAAACAACCAGCTTTACATTCATGGTATGAGAACAAATGGTTATGGACAGCGTGCGGTGCGGTTCTGACCGGAGGTGTTATTTATGCAACAACCCAGAATAACAAGAATCACACATCATCAACCGGAACCATATCAATAAAATGGTGATTTAATGCCTGAAGATAACACAGATGAGAAAACAATTGTTCTATCAACTATTGAGCAACAAAACTGCACCACAACCTCTACAACGTTAGAACAGCGCAAAATCAGCCCAAAACACACAAAAAAACATACATACAAAGGGATCAGCTTACTGATTATTGGTGTTATTATTATATCAGTATTGATCATCTATGGATATAATATGTATGAAGACAGGACCAAACAAAGCCTTACTAACAATCTGATCAACGCAATACAGCATAATGACATAAAACATGCACGCGCAATTATCGTGGAAATAAAAAGGCATGGTTATAAATCTGTTGATATTGATAATCTTGAGAAAAGGCTCATCAGCATGGAACAATTAGACAAAGCCTGGGAACAGGCAAAACAATACTACAATATAGGTATGTATAAGGAGGCAAAAGGGTTAATTGCAGGGTTCACTGAGACATCCATGTATCGTGATATGGCACTCACCATGCTTGAAGAGATAAAACAAAAGGAACTGGATAGCACAATAAAATCTGCGATCTCTGCCTATTCAAAAGGTGATCGTGCAAAAGCTGTAAAATTGATAAACGATGTTATAGAAATAGATCCAGCAAACCAGCAAGCCCATTCATTACTAAGTACAATACATCAGCCTGTTGTAAAGACAAAGACACCTGCTCATCATACCCTGGCAAACGCTTCTGAGGATCCTGGCGATAAGGCGTATAGGGATGGGGCTTTTGATAAAGCATTGTTTCTCTGGTCTCATTCACAAAAACCAGGGGATACAAAGAAGGCAATCATTTTAACAAATATAAGGAAATATATGAGTATTGGAGAAAGGCATCTAAAAGATGGTGATTATAAAAAAGCCATAGAATCCTTTAATAAGATCCTGATATTTACAGGGCTTATTGGTATAACAAACAAAGCCTTTGAACACACAATAAATGGCATGATTTCAGATGCCTATAGCAGGTTGGGGAAGGCTGCATTGACAAACTGTGCATACGAGCAGGCAAATGTTTATTTTCAGAGGTCCATAATGTTTAATCCAGGGAATGTGCAGGCTTTGCAGGGCTTTTCTACCCTCAATGAGGAGGCAGAGCATTTATATAAAAAGGCGTATGTAATTACAGACGTCAATGCCTCTGAGGCATGCAAGCTTTATAAGCAGGCATCTCTAATAGCACAGAAGGATACAGATGTATATAAGAAGATCAAAGAGCATCTCGTCTCATGTGAACAATGAAGCATGCTTCAGGCTTACACTTGCAGATTCAATGTTCAGCCGTTTTACAGGACTTATGTTCAAACGTGATATGGCTTTTGATCAAGCCATGCTTATAACAAACTGTAGATGGGTTCACACATGTTTTGTGCGATTTGATCTTGACCTGATATTTTTAAACAAAGAGCTAATAGTTATTGATATAAAACACCTCAAACCCTTTAGATTCACACTCCCTGTAAAGGATGGTTCATACGTTTTAGAGTTAAGGGCTGGATGTACAAAATATCACAATATCGTTATAGGAGATCGTTTTGTCATTGAAGGAACAAAGGATCGGCAGGTATAAACTCATAAAACACATAGCAAGTGGTGGCATGGCTGATGTATACATGGCAGTCATGACAGGTCCTTATGGCTTTGAAAAACCTGTTGCACTTAAACTTATCCACAGACAACTCTCTGAGGATCAATCTTTTATAAATATGTTCATAGATGAAGCGAAAATAAGTGCCAGATTGATCCATCCTAACATTGTGCAGATCATTGATTTTGGAGAAACAGAAAAACACCTATACATAGCAATGGAGTACGTAAATGGGGTTGATCTTTCTGTATTCATAAATGCACTCATTGATCATAAAATAAAACCAATCAATGAAATAGCAGTATACATAACCACACAGCTTCTCAAAGCTATTGATTATACATCCGCATTAAAGGATGCAGATGGACATACTGCAAATATTGTTCATAGAGACATAACACCTCACAATGTCCTTATTTCATTTGATGGTGATGTTAAACTGACTGACTTTGGTATTGCAAAGGCAAGGGGTTCTATCACCACAACGCTTGCAGGCACGCTAAAAGGCAAAATAAGGTATATGTCGCCTGAACAGGCTCGTGGGGAGATACTTGATTACAGAAGCGATCTTTATTCTATTGCTCTAATCCTTTATGAGCTTTTAACGCACAGACAGGCTTTCTCAGGAGATACGGACATGACGCTTTTAAAACACGTACAGGCATGTATGATTGATTGCGCCCCAACAACTATAAATCCTGCTATCCCAGAAGCATTAGAGGTGATTGTTATGAAAGCCCTTTCTGCACTACCTGAAAATAGGTTTCAAACCGCTGAACAATTTGAACAAGCCCTTTGCAGGTCCTGTCCAGACCATCCATACTCAAAAGCACAATTATCCAGATTACTGAAAGAACTATTCAACGAGCAAATAAACTCAAATGTATTTAATACCAGCCCCGGCACATACAATATAAAAAAACATCCTGTAATTAAAGGATCAATCACTGCTAACTCTGTTATAAAATGGGTTGTCGTTACAACAGGTATTGTAATGTCATGCATGTTTATCCTGTACAGTAGCTCGTTAAGTCTATTTAACAAGCAGCATCATCTGCCAACTGCAATACTAACCAATGATAAGCCACAACCTATAAGCCATACAGACAATTTGAATAAAACCATCACCCAAGACATATCGAAAACACAAACAAAGGTATTGGTTAATAACCCCCTATCACAGGTCAATGAACACATTAAAAACAAGCACGTTGTTCCCTATTCAACCATTGAGATCAATGCAATTCCATGGGCAGAGGTATACATTTCAGATAATGCATCAAAAAGATATATAGGAATTACACCTGTTAAGGGTTACAAACTGCCACCTGGTAGATATGTTGTTACACTGAAAAATAAGATATACGGTGAGAAAATGTTAAAGCTTGATGTTCCTTTGAAATCCCATAAGACACTTATTCTAAAATATGATCCAGTTCAAAAAAAGGTTATAACATCAATCCAGTAAATCTGATCAAATGATGCTTGCAAAATATATCTAACTCATGAGGGCTTTCGTTTAAACAAACCATACTTTATTATAACATAAAGTGTTCTAAATCCGTCCTTAACCCCTATCTTCTTACCCTCTGCATAGCTTCTACCACTGTATGAAATACCAACCTCATAGATCCTCACATCAAGCATTGATACCTTTGCTGTTATTTCAGGCTCAAATCCAAATCTATCCTCTTCTATTTTGATCCTGTCCAGCACCTCTTTCCTGAATACCTTATAACATGTTTCCATGTCTGTCAGATTAAGATTTGTGAACATGTTTGAAAACATGGTGAGAAACTTGTTGCCAATATAGTGCCAGAAGTATATAACCCGATGTGGTTCACCTCCCATAAATCGTGATCCATAAACAACATCTGCCTTACCTTCTATTAAAGGCTTTAATAGTTTTTCATAATCAGATGGATCATATTCTAAATCAGCATCCTGAATAATCACCAGGTCTCCTGTTACCTTACCAAACCCTGTTCTTAAAGCAGCACCCTTACCCCTGTTTTTATCGTGGTAAAAGATTTTGATACCAGAACCATTATATTGTCTTAATATATCCCTTGTACCATCTGTTGAGCAATCATCAACAACAATTATTTCTTTTTCCAGATTGTAAACCCTTGCATCTTTAACCCTGGATAAAATGTGTTCAATCGTATCCTTCTCATTATAAACAGGAATAACGACAGAGAGCTTCATTACTCAATCCTCTATCTTCAGTGAAAACCTTTTCATTGTAACACCGTTTTTCTCGCAGATCTGTTTAACCCTTTTTATCTTATCTTCTTTTATCTTTGGTGTTGACACAATAACCTCGTCTATATTTCTGTCTCTTATTATTTTCTCAAGCATATCTATACCACCCACAACAGGATATCCATGTATAGCCCTGCCATGTTTTTTACTATCATCATCTATAAAACCAACAGGTTTAAGCATCAGGTTTTCATTGTTGAGTATTTCATTGATGGCAAATTCACCACTATCCCCTGCTCCGTATATTAGAACCTTTCTGCACTCCTCTCCATTGCTTCTCTTAAATAGATAATCAAAGGACTTGTATGTATACCTTGATAAAGCCATCAATATAAAAAGGATTATTGCGTAAATAACAAACACTGTTCTTGAATAATTCTCAAACCTCCATATCAAAAGTATTGCAAGCATACTCAAGCCAACACCTATTACCACGCCCTTTATAATGGTCCATATCTCATGCGTGCCTGTATACTTCCAGACGCCCTTGTATATCCCGGTTGCATAGAATGTAACGATCTGAATACCAAGTATGAGAGGCAAAGACTGAAACAACATAACGATGTTTGCTTTAAAAGCATTGCCCTCAAATCTAAGTATGTAAGCACCGTATATTGATAAAAATATTATAACAAGGTCTAACATTATTTCAAAAACCCTTCGCTTGTATGATATGTTTACAAGAATAGGGATTAACCCTTTTTCATTGGCTTTAACATCATGCACCTTAATCTTTGAAAGATAGATACCAAGGAATACCAGTGTAATGGTGAATAAGAAGATCAACTCCACATAAACGTAGATTGATATAAACCTCGCGAGATATGCGAGTATGCCAGAAAGTATAGTGATAGCATATAGCACAAGCACAGCCCCTCTTTCTGATAAACCCACCTTCACAAGCCTGTGTGATGTATGGTCCTTCCCTCCTTTCATTGCCTCAAGCCCTGCAAGCTTCCTTGTAAATACTACATAGCTTGTATCAAATATCGGAATAAGGAAGATCAACACCGGGATTATAACAACCTGCAACAATTGTCCTGGAAGTTTGATCTCAGGTACAAGCACAATACTGCTCAGCATAAAACCTATGAACAGACTGCCGGAATCACCCATGAATATTGAAGCTGGATTAAAATTGTAAACCAGAAAACCAAGAGCAGCACCTATCAAAGATGTCAATAAGACAGCTGTTGGAGATTGTGTTCCATTAAACAAACAAAGCAGTACAATAATACCTGTAATGCTTGCTATACCTGCAGATAAACCATCCATGTTGTCCAGAAGGTTAAAAGCATTGGTTATACCAACAGCCCATACAATGGTTATAATAGTATCAAGGGCTGTGTTTCCTGTTACATCCCATTTAAGACCAAAGGCTATAATAAATGCAGACACCACTATCTCCACTATAAGCTTAACCGGAGGTGTAAGATGTTTTAAATCATCAACTATACCAAGTACGAATACAACCGTACCCCCTGCAACAATAACAAGCGTATGTTCATCCCATTTTGACAGGAAAATAAAGGCTAAAATTGTAGAAACATATATAGCAAGTCCACCTAATAATGGTATGGGCCTGGTATGCCACCTATCACTCTTTGGATATGATATAATATTATATCGTAAGGCAATACGCTTAACAGCAGGTACACTTAAAATGGCTATTAAAAAAGATAAAATTGGTGCTACATATAGGTTCACCATTGCAATATATCCCTGTAGAGTGAGCTTATATCCTTTATCAGTCTATCAACTGTAAAAAATTTACTCACAAATGCCCTCCCATTGACGCTTATTTCATAGCTGATTTTGGGATTATTTACAAGATAGCTTATTGCAACTGCTATTGCCCTTTCATCCGCAGGAGGCACAAGCATGCCTCTTTCACAAAGATATACATCCTTTGAAATTTGCTCCTCTGTGTTACCAAGAAGATCCTTTACACCACCAACATTCGTAGCAACAACAGGCTTTGCACAGGCCAATGCCTCTATTATAGCAACCGGTGCGCCTTCATTCAGGGAACTTAAAACAAAAATATCTGTTTTACGATAGATTGGAACAATATCTTTCACATATCCTGTAAAATGAACCCTGTTTGACAATTTAAGCCCTTCAGTTAGGTGTATAAGTTCCTGCTTTAATACCCCATCCCCAACTATTATAAGCTCTGATGGAAATGTTAATAAGCTAAAAGACTTAATAAGAAATTTGTGACCTTTAATAGGTACAAGTCTGCCAACCGTGGTGATATTGATACTCTGTTTCTTTAGATCTGATGAGGCTTCAACATCAAGAAACTGTTTTAAATCATAGCCATTGTATATAACCTGTATTTTATGATCCTTTGCTATTTTATAATCATTCACAAGTTCACCTTTTAAAGCATCGCTCACAGCTATGATCCTATCTGTAAAGATGGCTAACAATCGTTCTATCCATATAAATATAGACGTTGTAATGCTATTAAAATAACCTTTGAATACATGTCCATGAAATGTATGTACGATTCTTACTCTATGCTTACCAAACCTGAGATGTAAAATGTTATATAAGATTGCTGCACCCCTTCCCACTGCCCCTGCTTTTGCTGTATGTGTGTGAACAATATCAGGTTTGAACTCTTTTATAAGCTTATAGATAGAAAAAAGGCTTTTTATATCTGCAGCAAAAGAAAGCTCTCTTTGGAGTGTGTTAAGATAATATGGCTTTACTTTATAATGCTCAAGCAGGTAATCCATACTTTCTTCGCCCCTGGATACATTTCCAACAACAAGCCTTGTTTCAATACTGGTGTTAAGGAAGTGTGTTAACAGGATTGTATGAATTGCAGGACCACCAATATTCAATCTTGCTATAACCCGCAAAACCTTTATGTGCTTAATTCTATTTTCCAAAGTGCATCAATCTATTGTAATAGGCAATGTATTGCTCAACAACTGATTCTATTGCCTTTTTTCTATGACTTATACTGTTTTTTACCTCTAAAGGCAATTGCGCAAGTGTCATGTCGTAGCCATCCGGTACAAAGATGGGATCATAGCCAAAGCCATTATCACCTTTAGGTTCATCTATTATCTTCCCTTTTAATTCACCATAACCAGTGATGTAAGACCCATCCTTTAGTGCTATTACTGCATAAGCTTTAAATATAGCTCGTCTTTCAGAATTAAAAAGGTTTTTCATCCTGTCTAACAAAGCAATATTCCTATCAAGGTCAGTACCCTGAACAAACCTTGCTGATATTACACCAGGAAAACCCCCAAGCTTTAGCACCTCTATGCCAGAATCTTCGCCAAGTGCATCAACCCCTAAAGTAGACATCACATAATATGCCTTGAGCTTTGCATTTTCCTCATAAGATACAGTTCCTTCCTCCACATCAATCTTGATGTCCGGCATCATGGCAGTAATACCATATTGCTCTATTATTGTTTTGATCTCCTTAAACTTTCCTGAATTGTTCGTAGCAACTACGAGAACCTTCATAATATTATTGCCGCATGCCTTTATAACCTTTTTGAATATCATTGAACAGCTGTTCAACAGATTGATACCTGTTCTCAGGCAGCTTTTCAAGACACTTTGCTACTATATTTGAGAGCCAAAGGGGCACATCACTGTTCACCCTGACAAGAGGGGCAGGGGGTGTGTGCACATGATGGTACCCTATGTCACCATGTGTAAACGGAGGTTTCCCTGAGAGCATTTCATAAAGAGTACAGCCAAATGAATAGATATCTGTTCTCTTATCTGTAGGATCTCCAAGTATCTGCTCCGGAGACATATAAAGTGGCGTGCCACCTACAATCGTTTCACCACGTTTTATTTCCTCCATTGCCTTTGCAAGCCCAAAGTCCATTAATTTAATAACCCTCTTGGGTGTCCACATGATGTTGGATGGTTTTATATCTCTATGTATGATACCCTTTTCATGCGCATATGCCAGGCCTTTAAGCATCTGCGCAGCTATAAATATTGCAAGCTGGATTGGCATGCCGTTTTTGTGTTCTTCAAGCAGTTTTTTTAAAACCATACCATCAACAAACTCCATCACAATATAGAATGCGCCCTTATCTTCGCCAACGTCATAAACTGTTACGATATTTGGATGATTAAGTGAAGCAGATGTTCTTGCCTCTCTAATAAAAGCATCCCTGCGTTTTGGATCTGAAGCACCTGCTGAAGATAGAATCTTGATAGCAACTACCCTTCCAAGCACGATGTCCTGCGCTTTTACAACAATACCCATACCCCCCCTTCCAAGTTCTTCAATCAACCTGTACCTCTTGGATAAGACGCCACCTCCGGTGTCAGACAATAAAACTGTTTGTGCATACTGATCAATGATAGACGGAGATGGAGCTTCTATAATACGCATCAAACGCTCTATTCTGTTCCTTATATCAGCATACTCAGGATCAATCTTAATAAGCTTGTTGTAAATCGTAAGTGCATCTTTAGCCTTACCTTCTTCCTCATACACGTTTGCTAGCTTATAATACAACTGCAGGTTTGATTGCGAAGGTGATTTTCCATCTAACATCTTTGTTATTATCTGCTCAGCATCACTAAACAAACCCTTCTCCATGATCAGATCAAGCTTTAGCAACATTGCCTCATCGTTGTCCCTGTCTTCTGCTGGTAATGTTTCCAACACGGATAGTGCCTTATCCACATAACCTATATCCTTAAAAAGTTTTGCTGAAATGATACATTTACCTGCCCTTGCATAAAGCTCTGCGGCTTTCATCTTTTCACCTATTGACTCATACAGCCTTGCTGCTTCTTCTAACTTTCCTATCTTTTCGTATATCTGAATAGCCTCCTGCTTCATACCTGAATCCTCATAGTAAGATGCCATCACAGCCGAGGCTTTTTCATACCAGCCAGCCTTTTCCATAACCTCTGCTGCAGATCGCTTATCATTGATCGAAAGATAAAGTTCACTTGCTTTATCCCATTCTTCAAGTTTTGTGTAAAACTCTGCAGCAAGCTTTTTAAGGTTAGCCCTTTCTGCAACCTCTGCTGCCTTTTTTAGATTACCCAGAGAGGTGTATGCCTGAATTGCCTTCATGGCATAATTGGTTACAACCCTTGGAATGATATCGCCTCTGCCATGAGTAATCCCAGATTCATACGCAGATGCTATTTTCTCTTTTTCACCAAGCTTTGTGTAAAGCTCTGCGGCTCGGAGATTAAAACCTGCTGACATGTATGAATCAGCTGCCTTTTCAATCTCCCCTATAGTCTCAAGCATGTTTGCAGCCTTCAACAGCTCACCTGCTTTTAACAGATTTTCACCTGCCTGTTTATACATGGACAATTCCCTGTACAACTCGCCTGCCTCTTTGTAGTAGCCAATTTGTTCAAGTGCCTGTGCCTGTTTATCCTTTATACCCAAACGTTTGTAAAGTAATGAGGCATAATAAATAGCACCAGCACGATAGTAAGCATCTGCTGCAAGAGTAAGATTTCCAGCCTTCTCATACAACTTTGCAGCTGCTATAAAGTTACCAATGTTTGCGAGTCGTCTTGCTCGTTTATTTAAAAGTTCTAAATCCCCTTCTACGGTTCTTAGCTTTTTTTTATTTCTGACACTTACAAAGAGAAATATGATGAAGAGTAAAAAAACAGCCCCCCACATCATTTGCGTTCCAGGGTCTGTTATCTTTCCATTGTAATTTTCCAGTGCCCTTTTAACAAAATCAATGTATGGAATGACGTATGCAAATATATGATCCATAGAATACGGATACCTTAAATTATTGCTGTTTGCAATAGATTGTTTTTTTATCTGCCTCAAAAGACAAACACGTTTAACGCAGAAATGCGCTTAAAATATAGATTTTGTGTAAAGCCTGTGTCAGATAGAATAATAAAGTGCCATCCCACCCCTGTTATTCGGCTATAAGGCGTTTAACATACCAACCAGGACACATCCACTATTTTTTCTGTGCTGCATCTTTTTTGAGAACAAGTGTTCTCTCACCAAGCAAACCGAACTTCAACCATTTAAATCCAAACTTTAACAATTCCTGATCATCTGTTTTTATACGTTCAACTGTAACAGGATCAACCTCAAAAAGCTCGAGGAATTTACTTTCAAAAACAAACTGCCTGAACTTATCAATGTTATAACAGGTCATATAAAACATATCTATAACAGATTTATCAGGTACTTTATCTTTCCAGTTATTTTCAGCACTGGTAATCTGCTCAAACATAACATTCATATTGTCGTAAGCTATGAAGCCCTGATCCTCAAGCCAGTCCTCAAGTATCCACTCCTTTGGTTCTTTTAATCCGTAACAAAAGTCTTCACCAACAATAAGTTTAAATTCATCCTCCTCATTGGTATCCTTGTCAAGAGGGTATAACCGACACGACCATGGCCTATCCTCATATATACTGCATCCATCCTGTGTTAAAAACATGCATGGCTTATCACCTTCTTCTCGCATCTTCAAAAGGACCACAGGCAGACTATGATCATCCTTCACCAATGTCTTTGTATACTGCTCAATAAAATCCCATGAAGGCATACCCAATCTATGTTTCATCCGGATAATATCATACGGTGTTAAGAAGATGTTTACGTTTCTACAGCATTTTGTAAAACATGCTATCCCTCTGTGACACGAAAACCTGAATTTACTATACATTGAAATATTCATGTTCCTTCCTCTCTATATCTCCATATTCCCATTCATAAAGTTCTGTACATATCTTTCTAAAACAATCCTATCATCAGGCATGAGCATATCAAGTTGTTTTGTATATACAGTTAGCCTGCCTAACATTTCCATAATCTCCTCAAACCTTTTCCTTTCACATTTTGTGCATATAGCTCTAACTATGTCATCTGTTTGTTTCACATAGAAGTTATACTTCTCAAGGATCATTTTTATCATCTGAGCCCTTTTAAGCCTTCTTCTGAAATCAGCACCACCACCCTGAAAAATAAACCTTATATAATTATCATTGGGTTCATTTGTGCAAAGTCCTTCGATTGTTGATATGTGATATCCCATTCTTATATTGAAGTTCATATACTCATCACTGATCAGTGCTAAATTCTTTTCATACAACCTTTCCTGTAACACAGGGTTTGCCATTGTATTCATAACTACAGATATAAATCCATCTTTATTGACAGGCTTTGGAGAAAAGCCTTTCTTTTTTATACCATTCCAGAAGGCTATAAAAGGTATGGACAGAATGGATGCCTCTGTTATACTACCTCCTTTTTTTAGACCACCACCAAGGTCTATTATATAGACTTCAAATCCTGTGTCTGTCTTTAATCTTAATGCATAGGTATCATCCACTGATATATGTTGAGCGATCAAAAACATTTCATTCATCGAAGCCTGGTGCGCAAATCTTATAATATCATGTATTGTTCTGATGGAATCTATACTGAAAGTAGATGCATCAGGATCTATAAGATTTAATGGCGTTACATACTCAAGTAAACTGTTCAGCATGGCAAGAGCTGGTGTGTTTTTGAATACCCCCTTTTTGAGATACGGTAGTTTAAAAAGCTCTTCAACATATCCTTCATACACGCGCCCGTGATCCGCATCCACACTAACCATGCTACCATTCTTTATATAAAGGGTAGCATCCTTTGCATTAACAATGGTTGGTATCTGGAATTCTCTTGCAAGTGTAGCCATATGACCCGTTGGACTGCCTATCTCTGCTATTATTGCCTTTGCCCTGTTCATTATACTTACAAACCTTGGTGATGAATGCTTTATAACTGCAACACCGCCATTGGGAAATTTTGTAATATCCTCATTTGTATCTACAAAAAACGCTGTTCCATATCCCACACCCGGTGACGCAGTTTCAGCATTGTTTATAAGTAATCTATGAACGTTTGTATCAACCTTTATCTCCGGTAAATATCGCTTGAACACACCGAGTGTTCCTGTCTGAAGAATAAAGGGCTTACCCTGCTCATCATAAGCCCATTCTATTATCTGCGGATTTTTGTAGTGTTGTTCTATCTTTACGGCAAAATCAACAAGCTCTTTTATCTGTTCCATGGTAATGGATGCCTGGTCAACATACTTTTCTGCTACACTTTGTTCCTGGATCTCATTGGACTGTGAAATAACAAGCATTCTGGACTTGTGTGCTACTTTAGATTCAACCACCTGTTTATTCAGCTTTGAAACTATAAAAAGATCCGGTGCTATGTCTCCATCCACTATATACTTCCCGAGCCCCCAGATGGAATTTATGATGATATTTTTATCTCCATTTTCAGAAAATGGATCTACCGTATAAATCACTCCACTTGAGCGTGCCTTAACCATCATCATACAACCAACACTCATAGCAACATCATCATGTCTGAACCCCTTGTTTGTAAGATAGAATAACACCTTTGGCCCGAAACGGCTTGCAACAACATCCTTGTATGCATCAAAAATATTCCTGACATCCACATTCAAAACCGTGGTGTATTGACCTGCAAAGCTGAACTCTGTACCTTCGCCAACTGCACTACTTCTAACAGCAAAAGATATATTATCTCCATATTTATCAGTTAGCCTTTTGCAGTGTCTTTTGATCTCCTCTGTAAGTGTATCAGGTAATGAGCTATTATGAATCAATGTTTGAATCTGTGAACTTATCTTAACTGTAGTCTCAAAATCATTTACATCAAGTGTAGAAAGGAGCTTTTCTATCTCACCTTCAAGGTTATTGTATTCTAAAAAAACTTTATACGCATAACCAGTTATAGCAAAACCATCTGGAACAGGTAAACCAAGTTTATTTTTAAGCTCACCTATCTGCGCATTCTTTCCTCCAACGCTGTTCATCTTTTCTGATGAGATCTCATCGTATGACCAGATCAATCTATCAGCTGGTATTTCCAATCTTTTTGCAATGATACTGAGAATGTTTTCTTTTAAGTTGTTATATATTTTATTCAGGTCTTCATACTTATTGTCAGAAAGTCTATTAAGCCGTCCTATTATCTTTTTTACAAGATTCAGCATTGCCTCTGCGTTTAAACGTAGATACCCTATCTCAAAGGCTTCGTCTCCAGATGATTTCTCCTTTAACTCAGCCATAATACGGAGGGCAAGATCATTGTCAGACAGAATCTTCAAATAGTCTACATACTTTTGTTGTAGAAGCACATAATCAAATGATGACCTGTGTTTAAAAAGATTGATCTTCACGTTATGTAAAACCTATTGTCTTTGGTTACTCTACACCATTTCATAAATAATGTGAACAATTATCTATGAAACAGTGTAACCCCAAGTTTTATCGCTACAATTATAACTGCAACAAAAGCAATGAGAGAAAAGAGCATTCTTACATTTGGACCGCCTGCTTTTCTTGTAAAGGAAGCGCCTATAACAGAACCTATCGAAGAACTGATAAGCAGGGAGACAACAAGCACGAGATCAACCTCTCCTTCAAGAGCATAAGTAAAAGCACCATATCCTGCTGTGAACAGAATACCAAATAAACTGGTACCAACAGCAACAACTGTTGGGCACCCGATAATATATATAAGCGCAGGCATTAAAATAAAGCCTCCACCAATGCCCATAAACCCGCTCATCATACCAACTACAAATGCAATACCCATAATTACCCATATAGAAATACCGGTTATCCCTGAAGCAGGAAAACGTATGATGGGTTTAATCTTTAATGCCCTTATTCTTTTTACGCTTTTAGATGCTTCTGGTTCACCTGAGATCCCTTCTCCAGAGGCTGTGCTTTTTGTCATCTTAATGGTTTTCAATGATTCCCTGAAGATTGATAAACCAATAAGGCTTAACATTACAATATAAGACAGACTCAATATAAGTTCTAATACATCTATATGATGCCCACCTATCCCTGGTAAAAGGTTCTGCAGGCTTTTGATCAAGCTGAGCAGTTTTGCACCAGCATCAACACCAATAGATGTTCCTATCACCATAACCAGCCCCAATTTATAATCAATATTACCATATTTACTATGTCGGATAGTTGATGCAACAGTAATACCTACAAGTAAAGATAAACTCGATGCAACTGCAACAGGATATGGAACACCAAAGATCGCATTCAACATTGGTGTTATAAGAAACCCTCCTCCAACCCCGAAAAAACCTGCCATCCCACCAACTATAAATCCAAAAAACAACATCCATAAAAGATTTACAGAAACATGGGCAACAGGAAGATATACATTAAACATGTCTAATGCCCCCCGATGTGTATCTTAAACACCCTCTCCAGAAACATTATTGTATATGTTATTAATGCGCCTATTATCGCCGGTCCGAACACTGCACAGACAACATACAACCACTTAGCGTGAAAACTGTCTCCTGCTGTTGTACTCCCTGATATTTCTGTTAACCATTTTAAAATATTCATGGTTTACACATGATGTTTTATCTTAAGCAACGTTCTTTGCCTCCACCTTTTCAGATATGGATGTTTTAACCTCCACTGGTTCACTTAAGCCTGCATACTTAGAATATACAATAGCAATAAATCTATAAATAAAATGGGCAAACTTTGAATATGGGAGATATCCTATAAGAAAGAACACGAATGTAAGATGAACAAAGTAGGTCCAGTAAGCTGCTGCAGCATATCCAGAAAGCCTGATAATCTCTGTTAACAAACCGGTTAAACCGATCAGAAACAATACGCTTAAAAAAAGCCAGTCATAGTAATAGCTTTCACCTGCTTTATCCTTTCTACCAAATCTATTATAGAACGCAATTAAACAACCAACAATAAGTGCAATGGCTCCAAGATTTGCAAGTATTTTTATGGGGTTGGTCAGGTGCATCGGCAGGGGCATGTGAAACACCCTGTCGCCTATAAACACAATAGCTGTTACTATGAATAACGCAACAAACCCATAAAAGATCCCGAGATGTCCTGTATATCTTATGTTATTTGCATCACACTTTTTAAAGTTTCTATGTGTCAAAACCTCTTCAATTGCCAACCAGATACTTTTATATATACCTGACTTTCCATACGCCTCGCCATGAACGTTATTCTGATCCATGTTTTTCCAGAAACTTACAAGCCCTTTAGCCATGGCAAGAATGGCAAGTACGCTTATCGTTATAAAGATCACATCAACATAATCGTCAAATCTTGTAAAAGCAATAGGACCGGCTGGAACTGAAGAAAGAGCTCCAATACTCTTAAGTATAATCAGGAACAGGATAACAGGTACTGCAAAAAGTAGGGGCAGATATTTCGGGCTGCTCAATGCTTTACCCATAAATTTAGGAACAGCATAGCTTTTGAAACTGTAGTTCCTTATGGCAGCCATTACCTCTGCGGGTTTTGCATCTCTTGGACAATAAACAGAGCAATCTCCACACTGATAACATCTCCAGACATCAGGGTCGGATAAAAGCTTATCCTTTAATCCCCATTGAGCCCATATCATCTCTTTCCTGGGGAAAGGTCTGTCATCCGAGGATAAATTACATACAACAGAACATGTTGCACATTGAAAACACCTTTTTAAGGAACCACCACCTAATTTTGTAATATCGTTTATCAAATCAATATCATTTTCTATTACATTGTTAGCCATAATTACCTCTCTAAAAACTCTTATATGGATTTGGTCCAAGCTCAGTAACCTTTGCCATAAAATCATTCATAATATCCGGTATTTTGTCATAATCAGAAATGGCAAGCTCCATAACCTTTACCCTTTCTGGTTCAAGCACGAGCCTTTGAAGCACCTCTTTCAGGTTTTCCATCCTTCTATTCGCAAGTTCGCTGCCCCTTATAAAATGGCACTGATAATCTTCACCGTACTTACAACCGATAAGCATGATGCCATCAATGCCTCTTGAAAGTGCATCAGCTATCCATACGATATTTACCGAACCAAGGCATCGCACTGGTATGATCCTGACATTTGGATTGAATATTGTTCTGTTTATACCTGCAATATCAAATGCCGGGTACGCATCATTCTCACATGCAAAGGCAAGTATTCTTAATTTCTCTTCTTCCTCTCCTGGAACCTCTATAGATTTTAGCATTGAGGATATAATATCCACTGAATAGTTCTCAAAAGAAACAATACGTTCAGGGCATGCACCCATACAAACACCACATCTTCTGCATCTGTTAGGATTTGGTAAAGGTGAGCCTTTTTCATCCTCATCAATTGCACCAAATGGGCATTCTTCTGTGCATCTCTTACACTGGGTACATTTCTGCATAAAGAATATAGGATACGATAGATCTAAAGCCCTTGGATGCACTGCAGCACCAATTGATTCTAACTCTATGGCTTGAATTGCCTTTAAGGCTGCACCTGTTGCATCATCCTTGCATGTTTTACTGTCTGCTGGTTGTCTTACACACCCAGCAGCATATATAGCGGTTCTCTGTGTCTCATAAGGAAAGCATATAAAGTTAGAATCCGGAAACCCATACTTAAGCAAGGGTAATTCTTTACCCTGTCGATATTTAAGATTTAATATACTTGAATCTGTTGCAGGCACCATACCTGTTGCAAGTACCACCATATCAGCCCGTATAGTTATATCCTCACCCAGCAACGTATTTTTTACATTGATCATAAGTGATTTGTCCGGGTTTTCTGTTATACCTGCTACCTCACCCTTTGTAAGGAATATACCATTATCAGCCTGTTTGTCCTTATAGAAGTTTTCATACTGGGCAGGGGTTCTCATATCCTTATAGATTATGTAAACACGCGCATCCGGGTTACTGCTCCTTATATATGAAGCCTGTTTCAAAGACGTAAGACAACACACTGATGAACAATATGGTAGGTGATTTTTATCCCTTGAACCCACACATTGAATAAACACAACCGAATTTACTTCCTTATTATCAGATGGCCTTTTGATCCTACCTTTCCCTTGAACCGCGAGATCCTCCATCATAACATTGCTGATTACATTCGCGTATTTACCAAAGCCTAGGCCATCTACCTTACCCGGATCATAAGGCTTCCAGCCGGTTGCCACAACTATTGAACCTATCTTTTCTGTTATAGTTCTACCATTCTGTTTTATTGACACATCAAACATACCCGGCTGGCCTGATATACTTTCTATTTCTGCAGACGTAAGTAGTTTTATATCAGGATTCTTTTTAACCGCATCTATTGTTTTCTCTATATCAACATCCTGTAAGTCTTTATACGGAGGTCTTTGTGGAAGTTGCTTAAACCATCTTCTCATCCATCCCCCAAGTACTGGAGCCTTTTCTACCAGAACAACCTTATACCCTGCTTTTGTTGCTTCAATGGCAGATGTCATTCCGGTTATACCACCACCAACAACGAGTATTGTCTTCGTAATCTCTGTAACATAGGGTTTGGGTGGATTTGCCTTTTTTGCCTTTGTTATACCCATTCTAACATAGTCTTCTGCAAGCATCTGTGTGTCTTCGTCTTTTGGTACATGTGACCATGCAACATGTTCCCTTAGATTAACCCTTTCAACATAAACAGATGGGCCAAAGGAAAATGTATCAAAGTGAACCCTTGGAGAACACGCACCTATAACAACTGAGTTTACACCCTGCTCCTGAATATCCTTCTTTATAAGCTCCACACCTTCAGCACTGCAGAGATTGGCATGTTTTATACAAATTGGAATTTTTTGCTCATTCTTTGCAACACTAACAAGTTTATCAACATCTACAGATTCACCAATATCACAACCAGAACATATATATACACCTAATTTTTTATCCACGATTTATACCTCCCAAGCGCACAACTTAATGCCTAAACATATATCTGAATAGCTTTTAATGCAGCACCGGTTGCATCCTGAATACAACTGGCTACATCTGATGGCTTCTTTACGCAACCTGTAGCATAGATACCAGGCGTCTGCAGATCAGAAACCACAAAGCCAAACTCATCATAAATAAGGTCTGATGGCATTGATACTTTTAGCCCATTAGGTACCATACCAGTTGCTAATACAACCATATCAACTGTTTTATAGATCTTTTTCCCTGAAAGTATATCTTCTGCAACAACAGTAAGGTTGTTTGTGCCAGGATCTTCTATGATCTTTGCAACCTTACCCTTTATAAAGGATATTTTGTTATCAGCCTGAACCTTTGTATAAAAATCTTCAAATCTGCCGGTTGCTCTTATATCTATATAGAATATATAAACATCAGCATCAGGATACTGGTTTCTTACATATGTCGCCTGCTTCATTGAAGCAAGACAGCAAATTGAAGAACAATAGCCTAAATGATTTTCATCACGCGAACCTGCACATTGTACAAATGCTATGCTCTTGATCTCTTTTTTATCAGATGGCCTTAATATTTTACCCTTTGTAGGACCATTAGGTGAAGCAAGTCGTTCCATCTCTACATTCCTTATCACGTTTTTATAAATACCATATTTTAAATTATCTATTCTGGTGGCATCATAAGGTGTCCAACCTGTTGCTATAACAATTGAGCCAACATTGATCTTAAATGATTTTTGTTTCATTGAGAGATCAATTGCATTGTACTTACATGCACTGACACATTTTGCACATTGTTCTTTTAAACAAACTGCATCATCTATGACATACTTCATTGGGAAAGCCATTTCATGTACAAGATAGATAGCCTTTGTTTTGTCCATTCCATAGTTATAATCATTTGATCTTTCCACAGGGCAAACCTCAACACACTTATTGCATGCTGTACAATTATCATTAACAAACCTTGGATTTAAACGGATCGTTACATCAAAGTTGCCAGGTGTACCTGAAATACCCTCAATCTCTGCCAGCGTAAAAACTCGTATTTTGGGATTTGCTCTTATCCTTTTATAATTAATTTCAATACCACATTGAGGAGGACAGAGTTTTGGGAAATACTGGTTTAGCTGTGCAACCCTACCACCAAGAGAAGGAGATTTTTCTATAAGATATACATCGTATCCAACCTCTGCAGCCTCTATAGCTGTTGTCATTCCGCTGATCCCCCCACCAACCACACATACACTACGATTGTTATTAACCATTGTCATACCCACCTGTGCGTTTTTATGCAGCAGAGGCGCTAAACGCGCCTCTGCGTGGAAATTTTATCTTGATTTATGTTAATCTATTATCTTTATTACTGGTTTCTTTGACATCTCCCATTTACCTGTTTGTGGATCCCACCTCGAGTTAACAAAAACCTTCCAGTTCGCTTCGTCAATCTTTGGGAAATCTGATCTGTATAGATAACCCGGATATCTTGTTTCTTCTCTAAACAACACATGCCTTAAGTGAACCTCTGCTGTCCATAGTCTGTGATAGTTCTCCCATGCCCTCATAAGCTCATGAAGGTTTTCTGCACCAAGTTTCTCTGCATCCTCTCTCAGGAATGTAAGAAGCTCCAATCCTCTCTCTAACATAGGTTTGTTTGTTGTGTACCACATGGATGTTCCACCTACATACTCATCCATAATCTTATTCAGTCTGAACAGGAACATCTTTGGCCTTATATAATTCGGGTTGATATTTGGATCGCTGGACACGTTCTTGTATTGCTCAAAAATCTTCAAAGGTTTGTATGTTCTTTCTTTTAGTTCTTCTACCTTCTTGGGATCTACATTTGGTGCCTCTGGATGATCCTTTATGTAAGCTATGGCTGATTTACCAGCAATCCTACCCTCTGTGCATGAACCTGAAGAGAATTTATGAGCTGATGCACCAACACCATCACCTGCTGCAAATAAGCCTTCTACTGTTGTCATTCTGTTGTATCCCCAGTTGTACTCCTTTGGTGCTATATCCGCAGGACCACTCACCCATGCACCTGCACATGATGCGTGTGAACCAATGAAATAAGGTTCAGAAGCCATGATCTCTGATGGCTTTTCTTCTGGTGCAATATTCTGTGCTGCCCATAGACCTGCCTGTGTTATTGTCATGTCAAGGAAGTCTTCCCATGCCTCTGCCTCAAGTTCTTTTAACCTCTTCTTTTTATCTTTATCTGTTCCAGGCGTGCTCTCTGCAATCTTCTTTATAGCCTCTTCTGTTCTCATATAAACAGGTCCTCTACCTTCCATAAGCTCTTTGATCATCTGGTGATTACGAAGCGGTGTTGGAACAGGTTTTGCACTTGCATAGGGCTCCCATTTCTTGATCTCTTCAGCTTGGGTTATAAGGTAGTCCTCACCGAATGCGTTTGTTGCTCTTGATTTGAATAGTAAGAACCATGCACCAACAGGGCCATATCCATCCTTAAACCTTGTAGGTATAAATCTGCTCTCCATCTGTGTCATCTCAGCACCAACCTGAAGCATGGTGGCATAGCTTGAACCGGAGTTCCAGGGTGGATACCATGCCCTTCCCAATCCTTCACCAGTGGATCTTGGTCTGAATACATGCACTGCACCACCAGCAGCCACTATCACTGCCTTTGCTTTGAACACATAAAACTTATTTTCTCTTACACTGAAACCTACTGCACCAGCTATCTTATTGGGATTTTTTTCATCTGTTAACCCAAAAAATGCATTTGCAAAGAGCACACCACCAGAACCAGCTCTACAAAGCATCTTAAGAAGCAAGCCTGTTTAAATTCAGTATTTAT
>JBMFUY010000011.1:0-25903 GCA_049966275.1 bacterium | reverse complement strand
CGAAGAATACCTATATTTGACGCGGGGTTATCACTCATTACACAAACTTCCCTATTTTGCAAACGCATTTTTCGGGTATAAGAGTTCCTGATCTGTGTGTTATTATTTGACAATATTGTATATCACTATTACAATTTTTAGTGTATGAAGAAGGTTTATATTGAAACTTATGGTTGTCAGATGAATGAACATGACTCAGAAAGGATGCTTTCAATCCTTTCAACCCGGGAATATGAAGCAACTGACAGACCTGTAGATGCTGATGTGATCATAGTGAACACATGCAGTGTACGCACAAAGGCTGAGCAAAAAGCCTATTCAAGTATAGGTAGATACATACAGCTTAAGAAAAAGCAAACAAAGAATTATAAAGATAAACTTGTGGTATTCAGTGGTTGCGTAGCTCAGCAGGAGGGTGGTAGATTGTTTGAAAGGTTTAAAGGATTAAACATTGTTGTAGGACCAGCTCAGGTTCACAGAATTGATGAGCTTCTTGAAATGGCAGAGAAACAGGAAACTGTTATTGCAGTAGACCCGAATACTGAACAAAATAGATTTAAAAATCCTGTAAAGGATATAAATGGTGTAAAGGCTTATGTCACGATCATGGAGGGTTGTGATAACTTTTGTTCTTACTGCACAGTGCCATATCTAAGGGGTAGAGAGGTAAGCAGGAATGCAAGAGCTATAATAGATGAGGCATACATGCTTGTTAGCCAGGGTGTGAGGGAGCTCATATTACTTGGGCAGAATGTAAACTCTTATAGGGACATAACAGATGGCAGAGATATAACCCTGTATGAGCTTCTTTCAATGCTTAATGATATAAAAGAACTTAAACGGATAAGGTTTGTAACCTCGCATCCAAAAGACCTTACTGAAAAACTCATGCATGCATTTACGGATTTTGACAAGGTTTGCCCGCATATACATCTTCCAATCCAATCAGGTTCTGATAGAATTCTAAAACTTATGGCAAGAGGATACACTGTTGAAGAGTATATGGCTAAAGTAGAGAAGCTGAGAACTTTAAAGCCGGATATTGCTATAACCTCTGATTTTATAGTTGGCTTTCCATCTGAGACAACACAGGATCACCAGGATACCGTTACATTTGTAAAACGCCTGAAATATGATAATATATTTTCTTTTAAGTATTCTGATAGGCCACTGGCAAGGTCAAGCAGGTATGGGAATAAGCTACCCATGAATATTATATCTGACAGGTTAAGGGAGTTACAATCCGTTCAACTTGAGATAACAAGAAAGATATACAGCGAACTTAAAGGTACAGTACAGGAGGTACTTGTAGAAGGCGAGAGCAAGAAAAAGGGAAGGTTACAGGGCAGGACAGCGCACGGCAGGATCGTTAATTTCGAAGGAAGTGCAGCAATTGGAACGATCACCGGTGTTTTTATTGATGATTGCTCTGATAACGCACTGTATGGAAGGTGTATCGTAGAGGAGGTGTGATATGCTTATTGAAATGAAGGTCGTTGGCATTATGATCGATCCTGTAAACTCAACACCAATAGTTGTTTTACGTGACAATGAGGATAAATATACATTACCTATATGGATTGGTGTTGCAGAGGCAAGTGCTATTATGATGGAGCTTGAGGGTATAAAATCACCAAGGCCTGGTACTCATGATCTGATCAAAAGTATATTTACAAACCTTAACATAAAACTAACCAAAATAGAGATTACAGAACTAAAGGATAATACATACTATGCTATGTTATTTTTAAAGATATCGGATAAAGATATCAAGATAGATTCAAGGCCATCCGATGCTATAGCTTTAGCGTTGAGGATGTCTGCCTCTATATATGTGCATAAAGCTGTTCTTGATAAATCCATTGAATCTATTATAACAGCAGCTGGTATTTCTGATACAGATCCAGATGAAAAGAAGAAAAAATATGACGAATTGCTGAAGCAACTTTCAAACAATGATTTTGGCAAATACAAGATGTGATTTTTATGAAGAATGGCTCAATACTTATAGTTGATAAGGACAGATTTTATAGGGAACTATACAGCGATTTGCTCTCGAGCGTAGATTACGATGTTTTCATGTATGATGATCACAAATTCCCGGAACTTGATCTCTCCTTGCTTGATCTCATTATTTATGAACCAAACAAGAATGAGAAGGTAATGAACAGTATTATAGACGGTTTTAAAAGACTTACCTATAGACCGGAGATCCTCGTTATAACGTCTATGAATGCACATGCTGTTAAATCAATTATGCCACCAGAAAATATAAATTATACCTATATAAAGAAACCTTTTGACGACAGTAAATTTCTTCACCTTGTAACAAATATAATAGCGCAGCGCAGGTTATTTGTTGAGAAGGAAAAACTTGCAAAAGAAGGTATGGAGTATCTCATACTGCTTGAGGTTTACAAGCGTGCAAGTGATATACTTTCTCAGCCTGATCTGGATAGTGTTATAAAAAAACTTTTTGATGCAATGGTAGTTGAGCTTAAGCTTTCAAAAGCAATGTTCTGGTATCGCAAGGATGAAGATAATTTTGACCTTTTGCATTCCTTTGGCTATGAATCTGAAACGTACGATGAACCCACATCAATAAGCTGGAAGGTGTTTCAACAGAACAACAATATAAAAGAAGGCTATTACCTTGCTCCTGATGAAAAGAAAAGAGTTATGTACACTCTTGTCCAGGGGCAGGATGGTCATGTCTACGCAATAGTTAAACTCAAGAAGAAAGACGAAACTTTTAGTGTTCAGGATATCAGGATCGCAAAAACCCTATCCATATTTGGTGGAATAGCAATTTCCAATGCAATCAAACTCTCACAAAGGATCAGCGATACTCTGATGGCTGATAACCTGCCAGCATATAGCTATAGATATTTTTTAGAGTATACAGAGAATGAGATAAAAAGGGCAAACAGGATCCATGGAACATTTTCTGTGGCAGTGATCTCTATAGAGAATTACAGGGATCTTGTAGAAACCTTTGGACACTCTTATGTAAACGAGGTTCTCACGAAAATCACCACAGTCATAAATGAAGTCGTAAGGGATGCTGACACGCTTTCTGCGTCTGAACAACCGAATATGTTAAATCTTTTTCTTCCTGACACGGATTATTTTGGCTCTATTATTACAATGCGTAGAATAAAAAATAAACTTAAACAAACACTATATCTGACCAATGGCTCAACCACCAAAAACATAGAACTGATCATTGGTTCTGCAACATATCCAAACGATGGAACAACAGCCCAGACCCTGCTGACAAAGGCTTATGATATGGCAAGGCGTGCAAGTTCAGGTAGAATGAAAGAGATAGCGTATGTGGAGTCTTTAGAATTCCTTGAATTCTCAGACAGAATTCTGAAGCTGTTTAAAGACACAGAGCCACCAACTAAAAACATTATCAACACAACACTTACACTTACAAAAAAGGATATAATGGATATTGTGGAGTTGATATCCAGCGATATACTATCAAGACCATTCATGAGGGGGCTTGTATTTCTGGCAATGCCATATATAACAAAGGATAACAGGTTTATAAAGGAACAGTATAAATTGTACAACTCCAATACAAAACTGTACTTGATGGGTAAAAAATCAGCAGAGGAATATATAGACATTTCTTATGCACCTATTATGATTATAAATGAGGACATAGGTAATAGATTTTTTATGTTTAATCTGAATGAGGAATACTCCTATGGTTTTATAGCCAGGGAATACAGCAATGACAAATTCTCAATGTTTCATACAAGCGATCCTATAATAGTAGAAGAACTTGTCGCTGTGTTGCAGGAAAAGTATTTCTTACAAAAACAAATATAATCATGGTAAAAACAAAGGGTAAGGTTTTTATAGCGGATGCAGATCAAAAGACAGTTGTGCTTGTGAAGGATGCTCTCAAAGCTCAGGGGTATAGTGTGTATTCTGCTATAAATGGAGCTAAAGCGCTTGAAACAATCATAGAACAACTCCCGGATATTATAATACTTGGTATGCAGCTTCCTATAATAGATACAGAAAAGTTGCGTGATATACTAAGTGCGAACCCTAAAACAGATAAACTTCCATTGATATTCATGGGTACACATGAACAACTCAACTCAATGATAGAAAGAGGTGAAAAGGTTATAGAGAAACCATTTAGAATTGATGAACTCATAACCACTGTTGCAAACATCTATCAAAAAAGGCAGAAAACAATTGAGTTGTCTAAAGCGAATAAGGAAATAGAGGGAAACCTTTCCCAGATATCCCTGACAGATCTACTTCAAATATTTAGCATGAATAAAAAAGATGGAACGATCACGATCTATTCAGACAAAGGAAGTGGTTTCATATATCTTCAGGATGGTAATATAATAAATGCTACTTTTGACAAAGTGGAAGGCGTAAAAGCATTCTACAGACTATTATCCATAAGGAATGGGAAATTTGAGTTTATACCACATCGCGCTCTAACTCCGATAAGGATTACATCCAGCACAGAGTCATTACTTATGGAAGGAATGCGACAGATGGATGAAATGAAAAAGCACAAAAATCTTTTTCCACCACTTGATGCAACAGTTAAACTGAAGAAAAAACTTTCTGAACTGCCGAAACAGGTCAGGACGATCACTCAGGAGGTACTTTTGCTGCTTGAGTTTTATAATAAGGTTGAAGATATAGTAGACAATTGCACATTTCCTGATTACGATGTGTTGCGCGTACTTGTAGCACTGCTTGAAAAAGGGATCATAGAGATTGTCCAGCAGACAGCACCAAAAGTGGTAGAACAACAAACAAATCTTTTAGCCAATGAAGAAATATACAGATTACTGGAGATTGTATCAACCAACAAGCATACCAGATTAGAATTGCACAGGGGAAAGATCATAGTGATGTCTGCCAATTACAATGCATTAAAGTTTTTTATAAACAGCATAAATAGTATGCCAAAATTTACATTAAATACCTCTTTTGCCTTATCAAATCGTGATAATAATAATATTATATTGGGCGAGATTGGCACATTGTCACTTACAGAACTTTTAACTATAGAGCTTATTGCAATACCACCCTTACCAGAATATGGGCCTCTCTGGATGGCTTTATCAAACAGTGCTGTTGGTACCATAGTTTTGTTTGATAAAGGCTCAAAAGAGGTTCTCAATTCTTTCCTCTCTACTATCAATAGCTTCAAAGAAGCAAAATATCTACCAACTGTTTACGTATTTGTAACTTCTAATAATATCGGTCCAAAAACAAAAATAGAATCCACATTAAAAAAACTACTGTCAGCAAGCGATGATGAACCGATATTTGTGCTTGGGAACGATGTTTCAGAAACTTTTAATGTTATTCCAACACTTTTGAGAAAGGTGATAAACCCATGATAGATCTTCATACTCATTCTTTGTTCAGCGATGGTGATCTTATACCTTCAGAATTGATAAGAAGGGCTAAAGTAATAGGTATTGATGCAATAGCCATTACTGATCATGTTGATTTTTCCAATTACATGTTTGTTATAGAGCATATAAAGGCTGTTTCTGAGCAATTCGAAAAAAGGAAGCACGATATAGAGGTATTGACAGGGGTAGAAATTACCCATGTACCTCCATCTGATATTCCGCGTCTTATAGACTTATCCAGAAAGGCAGGTGCACAGGTAGTGGTTATTCATGGTGAAACAATTGTAGAGCCAGTTGAACCAGGAACAAATCTTGCTGGTATCAATGGCGAGGCAGATATAATTGCGCACCCTGGCTTTATAAGTACCAAGGAGGCTGAACTTGCAGCAAAAAAAGGCGTTTTTCTTGAGATAAGTGGTAGAAAGGGACACAGCTTTTCAAATGGTTATATAGCACAGGTAGCCAGGGCAACAGGAGCAGGACTTGTGTTTAATTCAGATGCGCACACTGATGGTGATCTTATGGATGAGAAATTTGCTTTAAAGGTCGTTAAAGGTGCAGGATTAACTGAAAAGGATTTCAAAAATATGCTTTCAAATGCCAAAAAGATATTATACAGGAGGGGCTATGATTCTAAGATGTGAGAATTGTCAAACAATGTATATGTTCACAGAGTCTCAACTTAAAAGCCAGAATTACAAGTTTACCTGTAAAAAATGTGGGCATGAAAATACTGTGGCATTACCATCAGACACAGATGTTATCGAACAGAACAAACAACAACCACCAGACTCCTCACAATCAATTAAAATAGAGGAGCATGTACCAGAGGAAATCAAAGACATTGTTGAAACACCAGTAGCAAAACCGCCTGAACAAACTAAAGAGGAAACATCTGATAAGGAATTTAATATTGATGATATATTTGATTCTCTTGATGTGCAGAAGGAAGGCAGTGGTGAAAAGGCACCTGTAACTGCAGAGCCTGAAAAGGCAAAAATAGATTTAACAGATATAGATAAAACCGAAGAAGGTCTTAAAGGACAGGAAGAACACATTTCAGCAGAAGAGCAAAAGGGTGTTACCAGAGAAGAAGATGTTATAGAAGGCTTTGAAGAATTCACACTGGAGGATACCGGAGCACAGAAAGATGAAGTGAGGGAGACACAAACAACTCCGCAAACCAGTGAAGATTGGTTAGAATCAACAATGCATGAACAGACCCCTGAAAAACAGGGTGAAGAAAAACCGCAATCCGACCTATCGTTCAGCGATGCATCTCAATTTGGAGATGAGACAATACCTGAGATATTGAGTGAAGGACCTGCTGAACAGCAGAAGGTTGAAGAACCCCATAAGGAGGAAGCCTCTCTATTGACTGAAAACGATGTGGCTATACCAGATGCTGCGACAATTTTGAAAGAGGTTGCTACAAAGCAAAAGCCTGTAACACCTATAACAGAGGAAAGGCATGTATCACGATTATTAATAGGTGCAATTGCAGGGAGCATATTAATCCTGTTGATACTTTCAGGCGTATACTACTATCTGGTTGAATATACCCCATCTCATCCGGATCTTAAGAAACTTGCATACATGAGCTATAGCATAATGCCTGTTTCTGCAAAGGATAAATCTCAAGCCCTTCAGTTGTTAAAACAGGCTGACATTGAGTATTTGAGAGATACGATAAATGGATATGAAAAGTCTTTGAGCCTTTATGAAAAGGCTGTATCAATAGACCATAAGCTACCAGAAGCCTATCTTGGTATAGCAAAGGACTATGCTGTTCTGAAGGATAGGAATAATCTTACCTCTCAACTTAACAACAGTAGCTATTTTCTTTCAAGGCTGAGAACAATGCTCAAAGATAATGCTCAGTATAATATTGTTAAGGCTTTATTTGCCCTTGCAAATAATAACTATAGAGAAGCATCTGATGATATAAACACAGCTTTAAGAAAATCTCCAAATCTACCAGAAGCACTGTATTACAGAGGATATATAGATTATAAAATGGGACAGCCTCTTTCAGCAGTCACACAAAATCTTGAAAAGGCATTATCACTTGAGCCTGGCCTGACAAAGGCAAGGTTATTGATGGCAAGGGTATATCAGCAGCAGGGTGATTTCTCCAGGGCTAATGAACAGCTGGATAGTATAATTGCGAGTAATCCTGATAATGTTCAAGCCTTGATATTAAAGGCAGATATTGAATCAACTACAACCACAGGCACAACGCATGCCATATCCATGCTCAATGACACCTTGAAACAAATAGGTAATAAAATAGACAAATATGATAGAGCAAACTTATACTACGCTCTTGGTAATCTATACAAAAACATTAACGATTATTCTTCTGCTATAAAGGCTTTTAACACATCTTTACAGGACAACAGGTCTGCAAACACCTATATTGCACTTGGGGATGTTTACCTTAAAACAGGCAATATAGAAGAGGCTGAAAAACACTATAAGATAGCCTTATCAATAGATAGTAGTTCTTATGAGGGCAATCTAAAACTTGCACAGGCATACTACACTGATCATAAGTATGTGCTCGCAATCTCTTATTTTACAGAAGCGCTTAAGCTAAAAAAGGATGATCCCGACGCCTTGTATGGCCTGGCATTAGCCAGAGATAAGAATGGTGAACTTGATGCCGCGCTAAATACCATTCAAACCGCGGTTAAACTTTCACCGGACAATCCTGAAATTATAACGCTCAATGCCAGATTATTGAGAAAGAAAAATGACTATGCAAATGCAATTGCTTTACTTTCTAAAGCCATAGATAAATTTCAGAATTATGCACCCCTTCATACTGAGTATGCTGTGGTTCTTGGGAAAGAAGGGAAATACAATGATGCAATCCAGCAATTGAATATTGCAATGAGTATATCTCCGGTTTCTGCTGATAACTATGCATACATGGCTTATATGTTAAACAAGCTTGGCAGGTACAATGATGCGACAAACTATGTTCAAAAGGCATTATCTATAGATAATAGGTTCCCTTACGCGTATGAGGTAATGGGTGATATTTATTTTAAAGAAAACAGATTGAACGATGCTATAAAGGCATACAATACTGTTATTAATCTGCAGCCATACAATGACAATGTGTTGTATAAACTGGCAAATGTGTATACAGCTGGTAATATGTTTACCAATGCTGTCTCATCTCTTGAGAACGCTATAAAGATTAATCCTACAAATGCCATTTACCACTACCAGCTTGGTAATGTATACAGGGATATGAACAATATTCAGTCAGCTATTAATGAATATTCAAAGGCAATAGATTTAGACAGTACCCTGGCAGATGCCTATTACCAGCGAGGACTCATGAACATAAAAGGGAAAAATGATCTTGCAGCAATAAATGATTTAAAGAATGCCATGAAATATGCTCCTGACAATCCAGATTATATTCTTGCCCTTGCGAATTACTACTACGATAACAAAGAAACATTCTCTGCTATTGATTATCTAAATATGGCTTTAAAAATTGCTCCACAAAATCCTGAACTTCACTATAGACTTGGGATTGCCTACAATTATATAGGCAGAATAGACGATGCTAAGAGAGAATTTCAAACTGCTTTAAAACTTTCTCCAAATTATTCAAACGCAATGGTAGGATTGGGCAATATTTATTATCAGAATGGTGATACACAGAAGGCTCAGCAATATTATGAGACCGCAATACGTTTATCCCCTGATAATGGAGATGCGTATTACGCACTTGGTACTGTTTATGAGTATAATGGTATGTATGAAAGGGCATTGTCAGCGTATAAAAATGCTGCAAAGTTCAGTAAGAACCCGGCAACAGCATACTTCAAAGAGGGTATGATGTTTGCAAATCTCAATGAGAATAAGCAGGCAAAAGAAGCCCTTTTAAAGGCAATAAACCTTGGGCTTCCAGCTGATATGGATAGCATGGCAAAAAGCAAATTAAGAAACTTGATGTAGATAGGATATTAATATGCGATTAAAGAAACTCGAGATACAGGGCTTTAAAACATTTGTAGAACCAGTTAGTTTTAATTTTGATTACCCTATTGTGGCAATCGTAGGTCCAAATGGTAGTGGTAAAAGTAATATAGTGGATGCTGTAAAATGGTGTATGGGTGAACAAAGTGCCAAACAGCTTAGAGCAAATGAAATGGTTGATCTCATATTTAATGGTTCTGAGCATAGAAAATCAGTTGGAATGGCAGAGGTCTCACTCGTATTCTCTAACAATGGTATAAACACGTCTCCATCTTATGAATCGTTTTCAGAAATAGTTATTACAAGGCGTATGTATAGAGGAGAAGAAAGTGAGTACTATCTGAATAAAGACCCTAAAAGATTAAAAGATATATTAGAATTCTTACTGGATATTGGCATCAGTTCAAAGGCTTTTTCCATAATAGAGCAGGGACAAATTGGAGAGATCATAGATGCAAAACCAGAAACAAGAAGATATGTAATTGAGGATGCTGCTGGTATATTAAAATACAAGAATAGAAAAAAGATAGCACTGGATAAGATCGAACTGACAAAGGCAAATATTGCGCGTATATCGGATCTCCTGGCAGAGATTAAAAGACAGCTAAATCAGGTTAATAAACAGGTAAAGATAGCCCAGGATTATAAGGCTTTGAAGGAAGAATACAAAAACCTTGACCTGGGTCTTTTAAAGACAGAATACACACGCCTGATAGCCCAACTGGATGAAAAAAAACATCATCTTGAAACAACACGATTTGAACTGGCTAAATTAATGTCCCAGGTATCTGCAAGATACACTGATTACGATAGATTTAAAAAGAGACTTGAAGACCAGGGTAAAAACATAACAGAAAAACAGAGCAGCATAAATAACCTTACAGCAGAGGCAATGGTTTTACAGGAAAAGATAGAATCCTTAAAGAAGCTAAAGGAAACGTTACAACAGGAAAATGAGAGGGTTAAGAACAATCAGGAAGAACTAACTACAGAGCAGTCTAATTTATCGCAACGGTTACAATTGCTTGAAAAAAGGTTAGAGGAAGAAAAGGGGCGTTTAGACACAATCCTGCAAACCCAGAAGCTTTATGAACAGGAAAGAAATGAGTTAACAGAGCAAATCAATGAGGTTAAAGATAAGATAGAAGACGAGCGGAACAATGAATTTAACCGTGTAAAGAGGATCACAGAATTTGAAAATCAAATTATCTCTGCTGAGCACGACCTTGAGCATCTATCCAACAGGCTTGAAAGAATTCAACATGACAGATCAATTGTTGAACAAAAGATAGAAAGCTTAAAATCAGAAAAACAACAGTTACAGAACCAGGAACAAACAATCAAAAATGAGCTCGCAAAACTGGAAGAGCATACTTCTTTACTGGAAGATAAACTACGATTGGCAAATCAGAAACTCGAAGATCTTTTAAGCACAATGGAACAGTCAAAAAAGAGACACGAGGGCATACGTTCAAGGTATGATACACTGGATGATTTAAGAAAAAACATGGATGGTTATACAGATGGCACAAGGTATATTCTCCAGCAATTCAGTGAGTTTAATATAGATAAGGTTATAGCAGATTATTTAGATGTACAGACCGGGTATGAACTTGCAGTACAATCCGTATTAGGGGATATTGTACAGGCGATGGTTGTTTCAGATTATGGATCCGCAGAGGAACTGATCAATGCATTGCGCAGGAACAATAAAGGACGTGCCATCTTTGTAATAAAAAATGCATTTAAACCTGTTCAGATCCAAACCAGTGTAGAAGGCGGTACTCTATTAATTAATGTAATAAAGGTTAAGGATCAGGAACTATTACCTGTTTTTCAATCACTCTTTAACAATGTATATGTGGTTAACGCTCTAAAGGATGCATACGAAGTATCAGAAAAGGGTGGTGTTGCTGTTACTGTAACAGGAGACATAGTAAAATCCGGGCTCGTTTATGGGGGGTCAGAAGGCTCGATCAAAGGTGGTATAATTGAGAGAAGAAAAGAACTTGATACTCTAAAAAAAGAGCTTGATGACATTGCTGAAACAATCACCAAGTACGAAGAAAACAGGGCAGGGTTGCTGGATGAGATCAATGAATACCGTTCACAGCTCATGCAGCAAGAAGACGCTATGGATAAACTTGAAAAGCAGCAATCCAATATAGGTGCAAGAATTTTAAGTATAGATGAGCAACTTAGCAACTATGAGACCAATCTTCTGTCTTTGAACATAGAGGAACAGGAGATAAGAAAGAACAGCTCAGAGCTTTTAGAGGAAATAAGCGATCTCAAACAAAAAAAGGCAATTCACGAAGAGGATAAAGGCACAAGGGCTGATGTTCTTGATGCTCTTAAAAATACACTGTTAGAGCTTGAGTCCATGCTAGAGGAAAAAAAGAATTCTATAGCAGAGACCAACGTAAATATAGCCGCGTTTAAAGAAAGAATTAACGCTCAAAACACAGAGATAAAGAGGATTAAAGAAGAACTGGATAACATACATAAGAGGTTAGCCTTTTTACAGCAACAGGCTATCAATAACAGCAAAAGAATAGAAACCATTGATTATGATGTTTTAACTGCCTCTGGAAAGCTTGCCGGTATAAACCAGGATATTCAGCAAAAGAAAGATGCAATAATAGATGCTCAGGCAGCATACGATAAAGAATTTAAAGAGTATGCTGAGCTTGAGAGCGAGATTAAGAGAATGGAGAAGGAGATAGATGCATTAAAAGAACGGGAATCTTCGTTGGCTATAGAAGTTTCCGAACTAACAATGAAATCTGACTATATCAAAAATACTGCAAAGGATAAGTACAGTGTAGAACTGGATCAGTATAATTGTGAACTGATAAATGAAGAGGATGTTAAAACAGTAGAGGATAAACTTTCTGCACTCTCTGAGAAGATAGCTAAAATGGGGGATGTGAACGTTGGTGCTATCTCAGAATATGAGGAATTACAAAAAAGAGTGGAATTCTATGAAAAGCATAAACAGGACCTTGAGCAGGCTATAGAGGATCTTAAGAAGGTTATCAATTCAATCAACAGAGAATCAAGAAAGCTGTTTAGAGAGGTCTTTGATAAGGTAAATGAAAACTTTAAAAAGGTTATTCCAAAACTCTTTGATGGCGGGAGAGGCGAACTTATCCTTACTGACGAACAGGATTTACTTGAGAGTGGCATGGAGATAGTTATACAACCATTGGGAAAAAGACTGCAAAACATCAATCTACTTTCAGGTGGTGAGAAGGCACTTGCAGCTATAGGATTGCTGATCTCCATATTCATGGTCAAGCCAAGTCCGTTTGCACTGCTCGATGAGATAGATGCCCCTCTTGATGATGCAAGCGTTGGTAAGCTTAACAATATAATAAAAGAATTGTCTGATAAGAGTCAGTTTATATTGATTACACACAATAAAAAAACCATAGAGATTGCAGATGCTATATACGGTATAACAATGGAAGAACCCGGTGTTTCAAAGATTATATCAGTGAAACTTCAAAAGGAAACTGTGTAGTATGTACAGAGAAGCTATGGAACAATTTTTAGCTCTTTCAAGTGGAGTAACAGGCACGATATTTGTGGATTCAGAGGGCGAATCTGTTGATCAGGCCGGTTCTATAGAAGAGTATGAATTAAAGGTTATAGGTGCTCATTCCAGTATTTTCTTTAACAGGATTAATAATTTTACGCAGCAACCTGATGCTGTATTGATCACAATGGGTCCGCATGTTCTTGGTATGTACAGGCTCTCAAAGGATTATTTCTTACTCGTTCTGTATGTGTCCACATATCATGCTTTAATTAATAGATTCAGGGTACAGGAACTTATTAAATTTATAAAGAGTACACTTTAACCTTTTAACCATGCAAGGTTTTTTTTCAAAATTAGCTTCTATCTTTACAGGACTATCATCCAGATCCAATACAGGTGTAATTAACAAAGATGCATACATTGAAGAACTTTTGTCCCTTGATATGAGTATAAGTGTGATCGATAAACTGATGGAGGGTATAGAACGAACCTCTGATGATCCAGCTGGTAAGTTAAAGGATAGAATGAAGGGAATACTGCTCTCTGCTCCATTGATCCAGCCAAAGTGTGGTATCCTAATGATTGGTATCAATGGTTCAGGTAAAACAACCACAATAGCAAAGCTTGGCAGGTGGTACATGAATCAGGGTTACAGTGTTATTGTAGGTGCAGCAGATACCTACAGGGCAGCTGCAATAGATCAGCTATCCATACTTGCGAATAGAGTTGGTATGGATATAGTAAAGGCAATGCCAGGGGTTGATCCTGCATCCGTTGTTTATGATACTGTGTCTGCATTCAAGCATAGAGCAAAGGATGTTGTTATTGCTGATACAGCAGGAAGGTTGCATACAAACGTAAATCTTATAAGTGAATTAAAGAAGGTTAAATCCGTTATGACAAAGGCTATGGAAGGATACAATTTAGCCACTTATTTAATTATAGATGCTACAATAGGGAAAAACTCATTTCAGCAGGCAAAACAATTCAATGAAAAGATTGGTATCGATGGTATCATTATTACAAAGCTGGATGGTACTGCAAAGGCAGGAATTATATTCAGTATATGCGATGAGCTTAAATTACCTGTGGTTGGCATAGGGACAGGGGAATCTATAAACGACTTTATGCCATTCGACAAGGATAACTTCGTAAATGCTTTATTCAGTTAAACACGCTTCTCCCTGGTATTCTGCAATATTTAACCCCAAAAATGCAAGAGGAAAGTTTGCTCATCCCCTCGGGTGGATACCCCATCACTCATTACACAAACTTCCCTATTTCGCAAATGCATTTTTCGGGTTAGTAGTTTGAACAGCATTTTTAGATAGTGGCAACCTCGCTAAATATTTATTGCATTTTTAATGTATATTATAGTGTATTATTGGGTATGTACAGATCAAAAAGGCAACAACTTGAATATATCTACGAACTACTATTCAGACGGTTTGGAAACAGGCACTGGTGGCCTGCTGAGACAGCTTTTGAGGTAATTGTTGGTGCCATACTGACCCAGAATACAGCATGGAAAAACGTTGAAAGGGCGATAGCAAACCTTAAAAAGGCAGATAAGTTATCACCGGATAAACTTTATAATCAGCCTATTTCTGTGATAGCCGAACTCATAAAGCCATCCGGTTTCTATAATCAAAAAGCAAGAAGGCTTAAACTTATGGTAAAATATATCATGGAGAATTACAATGGTAGTATAAAAAAGATGTGCGAAAAAGATACATCAGAGTTAAGAAAGGAACTTTTATCAATAAACGGTATAGGGAAAGAAACAGCTGATAGTATTATACTATATGCATGTAACAAACCAATATTTGTTGTTGATGCTTACACGCATAGAGTATTTTCAAGACATGGATTGATAGATGAACAGATGGGGTATGATGAGATTCAGGAGATGTTTATGGATAATCTGGATCATGATCCAGAGATGTTTAATGAATATCACGCCCTGATAGTGGAGCTTGCAAAAAACTTTTGTAAGACCAAACCTTTGTGCGAGGAATGCCCACTTTCAGAGCTACCAAGGTATATAGATTGAAAAACAAAGCTATTTTAAAGAAAATCTTTTTTGCCGGTGTAAAGGCAGTAAATGCCTACAGTGCTGTAGTCTCAAAGATAAAACTTCTGGACCGCAGTATAGAAATTGCTGGTAAAAAATATTCGCTTGATCTTTTTAACAGGGTCATTGTTGTTGGTGCTGGTAAAGCCTGTTATGACATGGCTAAGGGGATTGAGGATGTATTGGGTAGGATTATTACCCATGGCGTGGTGGTAACAAAATATGGACACGGTGGCTCTTTAAAACACATAAAGGTTTTTGAGGCTTCCCATCCTTTACCTGATATGAACGGAGTTAAGGCAACAGAACAGATTATATCAATGGCTAACAATGTGGATCAACAAACACTTGTTATTGTATTGTTGTCAGGTGGTGCATCTTCTTTGCTTGTTGCTCCTGAAGGTATTTCATTGAACGATAAGATCATCACAACATCTCTGCTTTTGAAATCAGGTGCAACTATTGATGAGTTAAACATTGTTCGTAAACACCTTTCGTATGTAAAAGGTGGCAAGCTTGCCAGTATGTTTTATCCGGCAAAAATAGTAACCCTGATCATCTCAGATGTAATAGGTAATAGACTTGATATTATAGGCTCAGGGCCAACATACTTTGATCCATCAACCCCTCAACAGGCTATTGGGATAATAAAAAAGTATAACCTGATGTTCAGGATACCAGAGCCTGTAATCAAACACCTTGAGAACAAATCAATGCATGATGTTCAAAAGAGAACCAACAATCGCATGCACAAACACGCAAGGAATATCATTATAGCTGATAACAGGCTTGCTGTTGAAACCTGTAAGAGAGAAGCAACAAGATATGGTCTAAAGCCGATTGTTATTACAACGAGGCTGCATGGTGAGGCAAGAGAGGTCGCACATGTGCTTGGAAGCATAGCCTGTTATATACATGATAACAAAAGAGGAAAAAGTAAACACGTGTGTCTGATCAGCGGAGGAGAAACCACTGTTACTGTAAAAGGGAAAGGTAGAGGAGGAAGGAATCAGGAGTTAGCTCTGGCTTTTGCAATGGATATTCAAAATATGGATATAAGCATGCTTTCAGCAGGCACGGATGGCTCTGATGGACCAACAGACGCTGCCGGAGCTATTGTTGATGGAAACACCATGGCTGATATAAAAAAGTCAGGTATGGATCCATTTAAATACCTTGCCAATAACGATAGTTATACATTGCTGAACAGGATTGGCGCATTGTTAAAAACAGGACCAACAGGTACAAATGTAATGGACATACAATTAATTCTTGTATGAAAAAAAGGCTTGATCACGCACTTGTAGAAATGGGATTGGTTAATGACATTGCCCTTGCATCAGCCTATATCATGGAGGCAAGGGTTGAAGTAAATGGTATTGTCATAGATAAGCCAGGCTATCAGGTCAACGCAGATGATAAGATTAAAATAAAATCTTCTGTTAGAAGGTATGTGAGCAGGGGTGGAATCAAGCTTGAGGGTGCTATACACATGCTGGGCATGGATGTTAGATCAAAAATAGCCATGGATATTGGCTCTTCAACCGGTGGTTTTACTGATTGTCTATTACAACATGGCGCAGAAAGGGTATACGCCATAGATGTTGGATACGGATTGCTGGATTACAGGCTCAGACAGGATAAAAGGGTTATTGTAATGGAGGGAATAAACTTCAGATTTTTTGATCCTGAAAAACTTTTATCCATGATAGATATAGCTACAATAGATGTGTCGTTCATCTCTTTAGAACTTATACTACCAAATGTATTGGTGTGCTTAAAATCTTATGGGCATGCACTTGCGCTTGTAAAGCCACAGTTTGAGCTTGAACAGGCAGATGTTGGGAAAGGCGGTATTGTAACATCACAGGATAAACATTATAAGGCTATTGATAAAGTAAGATCAATAGCTGAGAAAATAGGATTTAAAGTACTCAATGTTGTTCCTTCTGTTATAAAGGGATCAAAAGGCAATCAGGAATTTTTTATATACATGCAAAAGATATAAGCAATTATCCACCCACTAAATCTTTACATCCTTCCATTTCCCCATTTTTATACCTATGAACATAAATACACTTAATAAGAATACATATATATCTGCTGAAAGCCACAAACCTATAATGTGTAATTTTGCCACAACACCGAGTATATACGATAAAGGAACAAAAATTAACCAATGTAAGGTTACATCCACAGTCATAACGTATTTGGTGTATCCAGCTCCAAATAACGACTGACTGGCTATAATACCTATAGCCTCAAAAACCATGGCAAAACTGAATATAATCAGTGCTTTTGAAGCCTCTGTTATAACCTGATCTGTTTCTGTAAACAAACCAATGACCTGTCTGGAAAATATTATGAAGATCAGTGCTAAAACAGCCATTATCATAGCTCCAAGTTTTATTGAACTATAAGCGTATTCTTCTGCTTCTTCTGGCTTTCCAGCACCTAAACTCTGTCCAACCATTGTGGCTGAAGCAGTGCCAAACCCGAGCAATGGCAAAAATGTTAGTGATGCAAGTTGTGTAAGGATCGTTGTTGCTGCCTGTGTAACAACATTGATTTTTCCTGATATTACAATAAAGGCTTCAAAACCTAATGTTGTAAGCACAGCAGCTATTGATGCAGGATAACTTATTTTAACGACCTCTTTTACTAATTTGTAATTTATCTTAAACAGCTTGTATATCTTGAATGAATGATAACGATGTGCAAGGCTATAACTGATCATGACCAATGCACCAACAAATGAACTTGCTGTGGCAGAGATACCAGCACCTTCAACACCAAGTCTTGGGAAACCAAAGTGCCCGAGGATAAGACCATAAGAAAGGATCATATTTACAACATTCATTACAATCTCCACATTCATAAAGACCCAGGTTTTACCTATTGCATCAAAAAATGCCTTGTAAACTATTATGATAAGAAATGGCAGCAACCCTATAAATCTATACCTTATAAATTTAGCCCCTTCTACGGCCACATCCCTGTTGGATGTAAGTATATTAAATAGAGGCGCTGATATTATGTAACCTATTGTACCTATTGTTAAACCAAGTACAATAGCCATAACGATCCCGACAAATAACACCTCACCAGCCTTTTCATACTCATTCTCACCAAACCTACGTGTAACAAGGCTGAGTATACCAACAGATATTGCATTAAGTGCACCACCAAATACCCAGAGTGTGATAATACCAACACCAAGAGCAGCGAGTGCAGTTTTAGCATCTGCCCCAAGCCTGCCTACCATTGCAACATCAAAGAGGTTAATAAACGTCTGGGTAAGCATACCTACCATAACCGGTATAGCAAGCCTTACTATAGTTTCATAATTACTCTTCACTGGATCATCTCTCCTAACAAGAAATAAAATGATGATGCTGGATAAATGTTGTAAGCATAAACGTATCCTATTGTAAACCTGAATGGGAAAAGATAGCCTATGTATGTATCAAGGTTTAATTCTATACCTGTTGAGGTGATTGTAGTTTTTGTGTTGGAGCCTATATCAAAAAATGGGAATAAAGATACCTTATCAAGGTATAAAGGCAGGGTTTTTATTCCTCTATCTATTATGCCTGCAGGGTACCTGTATTCAAGTGTACCAGCATAAGCCTGTGTCCCTGTAAGCCATCCTGATGGATAGCCTCTTACAGGAACGCCTGAATAAGTCGTTGCTTCATAAAATGGTTGAATACCACCAACAGAAAACATGGAACTATCTTTTGAAGCACCAGCCACCACACTGTAAATACCTTTCACATAGAGAACATGGTTTTCACCAAAACCAGGTATGTATCCCTTAATTGTAGAATAAGACTGTGATAGATCCTTATCACTGCCAAGCGCATGAAGATCCCTTTCAAAATATGTGTTAAAATAAATACCATTCTCATAGCTTATAGAGGTGTTAAACATGGATGTTGTATCAATAGAATAGCTTGCACTGATCCCGCTCAGAGTACCTGTAAATGGCGGATTTGTAATATAAACCGGAACGCGTGTTAATGATGTCTTATAGGTGTAATTATATCCTGCTCCCAATACCTGTCTGTATCTTATATGGTTTATAGGATACATTATGTTCAACGAAATGCTGTTTACCTGTTGTACGTACGCATGTACAATTCCTGCAGGATCTTTGTAGGTCCCTGCTATATAGGGTACTACTGAACCTGCAATCCCTGTATCCGTAGCATAAGAGGTATTGTCGTATGAGGCTGAAAAGCCGGGTTGCCATTTACCATCTGGATACGCAGTATAACCTGCCTGGAGTGTATAATTATTATGGCTGAGAAGGTCAGATCCAGCAGTGTAAACACCGAAAGAATAAGCATCATTGTCTATAGAAATATTCGGAAGCCACCATGTTGGAACAAGTGTTGAAAATGGTGAATAATTTTTTTCTACCGAAAAAACATGCTTATACTGTTCCATCTCTTCCACTGTAAATTCTTTAGTGGGCGTAACCTTTTTGAAGGTATCGGGTGAAAAAGGCATTGTGTATATGTTAAACCCTGTATTATCATACTCTGTTAAAGCAATGGTTCTGTTATCAGGTGATACCTGAGATTCATACGCACCACCTATTACATTTGTTACCTGATATAGGGTTTGATCTGTTATAGAATATGCATACAGATTTGCTATGCCTGTCATGTCAGAAGAGAATACTACATATTTATTGTCTCTTGACCACGATGGGAACAAATTCAAATGGCTATTTGATGCTACTGTAGTAAGCTCCTCTCCAGCATTATTCATAATCTTTATGGTTGAACCACCTGTGTTGTCCTTTACTGTGACTGCAATATATTCACCATTCCATGACCATCTTGGGTCAAGAAATTGTCCGGTTTTGTCAAGGGTTGCAATCGTTGTTATAAAGCCAGGTTCAGCTATATGATAGACCATGAGATAAGAGCTGGTCGATGTGTTGGAAACAAAAACAACCTTTGAGCAATCAGGCGATACATCTGCACCACGAACGCGTAAGCCATATGTGAGCCTTCTTACACCCTTTGTTTTTGTATTAAGTTCATATAGATCACTGTACAGGTAGAAGTTATCAAAAAACTCAACCTGTGAGAAGAACAGATGATCCCCGCAAACAGCATTGGTATATCCGCTATTTCTTCTTATCAACCATCTATGCTTATCATCTTTTAGATCTACATAAAAGATGCCCATCTGACTTTTGCCATCGTATGAAGTGTAGAATAAACCATTACCATGATCATCCCATACAGGTCCTCTTGTATAAGCCCCTGTATGGGTAACCTGTTTTGAACCAGTAGCTCCTGAAAGGATAACAGAAAAGGCATTGAGTATTGCCTGCATCCTTACTTTTGTCTGCCATTCTCTCCACAGAGAGCCAAAATCCTTTTTGTCAAATGCGATCTTTGCGTCTGTGTTAAGCAATAACGGGAGATAGGTATACATTCTGGAGTAATCAGCAAGGGCTTTATCAGAATACCTATCTGCTAAAAATTGTAAAAATTTACCACCATAGATATAAGGGTATTCACCAAATGGCCATTTGCTCGGCGTGCCATTTCCTTCATCTATAGGGGGAAGATCATTGTTCAATGCCTGCATCCTTAAAACTGTATTATAATAGCTGCCATTGTCCCTCCCAGCTGATGTCAATGTTGATTCGTTGTAAACAGCGTATCCTTCTATGAACCAATCTGGCTCTATCAGGTTCACGAATAGTATTCTGCCAAAGATTTTATTCAGGAAGCTCCAGAATCCCCTTGTTTGATCAAGATGTAGGACATGTGTATATTCATGAACGAAAATCATCTTTAACCAATCATCATAATTAATGATACTTGAATAGGCATCAGGCGGGACTGCAAATATCACAATATGGTTGTAATAATAGGTTGTTGTTTGTGCATTTGCCTCATCGGTTGCATTTGAAATAAGGATATATGTTTTTCTCGATGGCACCCATTCCATGCGTCTGGTCATTATTGGATAATAATGCTCTGCTATATCAATTAGTTTATACGCGAGCTGTCGATCGTGTTCCGGAAAGGTAATGGAAAAATGTTCTGATTCTAAAGTTTTCCACACCTCATCTGGTGGAGCATTTCTAAAATCCTGTGCTTCTAACATAGCCGGGCTTACAGACAACACAAAGATAATATTTAAAATTACAAAAGTATATCGCATATTTATGGTAGAATTGCATAAACAAATAAAACTGACAATGATAATAAAAAAGCTAATATGCTGTTGTTTTCTCAGTGTACATGAGTTGTGGCAAAAGTTATGGGTTACTGAACAATAATTATAATTTTGACTGATTGGGATTTATAAACCTTTCGTCTGTAATCCCAAAGACAGATTTTATATTATCAAGTAACTCCCTGTTATCAGGTGAACCAGTATTTATAACCCTTCCATTATCTATAAGGCATAGCCTTTCAAAAAACTCTATTGCAATAGGAAGCTCATGCATGGCAGCTATAATGGTCATACCTTCGTTGTTAAGCTTCCTGAGAGTATTGATGAATGCCAGTTGATGCCCTATATCAAGATGCGAGATGGGCTCATCGAGCAATAGAAGCTCAGGTTCCTGGGCAATAGCCATAGCAAGCATGACCCTTTGCTTTTCTCCCATGGATAATGTAAAAAATTTTCTATCTGTTAGCTTGCGTGTATCAGTGAACTCAAGTGCTCTGTCAATAGCAGCTCTGTCCTTATTATCCAATTTTAAGAATAAACCTGCATGAGGATGCCTTCCCAGTGCAACTATCTCATAGACTGTGTAGTCGAATGGTAGATCAACACTTTCAGGCACGTATGCCCTTATACGTGCAAGCTCTTTTGGTTTTAACAGATGAATATCCTTTCCATTCAATGTTACTGTACCTGTGTCTGGTTTAACAATACCGGATATAAGCTTGAGTAATGTAGTCTTACCAGAGCCATTCGGACCTATAATACCGAACATCTCACCTTTTTTAACATGAAGATCCAATGCCATGATCTTAAATGTGCTGTTAAGGGCAAATGATATGTTGTTGACATTGAGATACATCAAAATCTGTACCCCCTGTATGCTCGTAATAAGAGATAAAGGAAAAAAGGAGCTCCTATAATGGATGTAATAACACCAACAGGCACATCCACAGGGCTCAAAACTGTTCTTGCAATTAGATTAGAAATCAGCAAAAATATTGCGCCGACAAAAATACTTACTGTTATAAGCCTTTTGTGAGAAGGACCTATAATCAATCTTGTGATATGAGGAATGACAAGCCCTACAAATCCTACAAGCCCGCTTAAGTACACCGCAATACCTGCAAGCAATGCAGCAATCATTATGGATACCAGTCTTGTTTTTTCAACAGATACACCAAGGCTCGATGCCTTTTCATCACCAAATGAAAGGATATCCATGTACGGAGCTGTAAAAATTGCAAAAAAAATAAGAACAATAAACACAACACTGATAAACATAAGCTCATGCCAACCTGTTTCCTTTACCCCACCCATGATCCAAAGCATTACAGAATAGATCCTGATCTGCATTGCATTGCTCATAAGCATGACGAAAGACATGATAGAACCGAGGAGTGCACTGATAGCTACACCTGCAAGTATAAGATAAAGGGGTGATGAGCTACCAGAGGATAAAGATAACAGGTAAACCATAATCGCAGCAGCAATAGCCCCTATAAATGCTGAAAGAGACACAGGAATACTGCTGAACAACAATGCCTGTGCTATGGAAGCACCAAGTGCTGCACCTGCTGATATGCCAAGTATATAAGGATCCGCAAGAGGATTGCGAAGTATTGCCTGAAAGATTGCACCGCTTACCCCGAGTCCAGCTCCAACGATAATACCTGCTATAGCAACAGGCAGCCTTATTGATAAAATGATCGTGCTATCCACGTTGTTAGAAGACGTTATGAAAGCCTTTACTATGTTTGATATGGGTATGTTCACAGGTCCTACTGCTATGTTGAACAGGAATACAATGACAAGACACAGCACAAGTGAAAACCATAATAGCCATGTATGTTGCTCTATAAATTGATACAGCTTCATTTGTTGTTAGTTCCTTCTCGAGGCTGCTCGATAATCCCCTGACCCATTCTCTGGATGGGTACCTTGCCCCCCTTTAGTTAAGGGGCGGGGTACCCAAGCGGGGCTTGGGTCGGGGGATTTGTCTGTACCATTATTGTTATTCTCAAACACCTCTGGATGGATATCCTTTGCCATCTCAACAAATGCTTTTACGATATCAGGACCTGGTCTTGATATTAGATTTGCCTCAATATAATAAACCCTGTTGTATTTAATAGCCTTTATCTCAGACCAGCCAGGCCTTTGCCTGAGCACGCTTATATCCAGTTTATGGGACATGATAATTATGTCCGGATTTTTTGCAATAATATATTCAGAAGACAACTGTGGCCACATTGTATTAATTGTATGTGCAATATTTATCGCATGCGCCATGGTTATCATACTATCTATAAAACTGCCATTACCCGCTGAAAATGGCTTTGATGGATCAGATGCATCTACCTCAAAGTACACAAGTGGCGTTGTCTTACAGTGTGCTAACCTTGTTTTCACCAGGTCTATGGTATGTCTCATATTCTTTACAACAATGGATGCCATGTTATTTGCTGATAAAAGCCTGCCAGTAAGCTTTATATCATGCATTACCCCTTCAAGATTGTTTGGGGATAGAATTATACATGGAATGTTCAGTCGCTCAAGCCTTCTGCATAACATCTCCTCACCATAGATGCCCATGACCAGTTCTGGTTTTAAAGAAACAATCTCTTCAACAGACGGGTTGACAAATCCCACTCTTTTAACTCCATCGGGTAATGGATTATCATCCATGTTGCTTGCACCGACAATGGTTGATGTCATACCAAGCGCCTCTATTATATCCGTATTTGATGGTGCAAGCGTAACAACACGTTTCACAGGCAGTCTTATGAATACCTTTCTGCCTGCATCATCCTGGATTGTGATATTTTCAAATCCCCCTTTCTTTCTTCCTTTGTTAAACAGGTTGTCCGACAATACACAAAATTGCCTCTCCCCCTCGACGGGAGAGAAAGAGAGAGGGTAAAAGTGATTGATATTTAATGAATCTATCACCCTCCCTTTCATCCCTCCCGTCAAGGGAGGGATATAAAAAGCAATTGTCGGACAACCTCTAAAAGGGGGAAAGGGGGATTTTACCCTGCCATGGTTGAGCGCGTTCATCTGTGCATTTATTTCTGCATATAGGGGCAATTCGTGAATTACTGCTACGGTAAGGATCAATGACATAAAAATTATAAGTTTTTTAAACATGTTAAATAGCTCCTTTCACGAAATCCACAAAATGCCTGGCCATACCGGGATGAGAACAAAAATGCACATGTACATAGCTCGCAAGTACGCGCTTTACGCAATAGCCCTCTTCGGTATTGCCAGGCATTAAGGTATAACAGGTTTTTAGTGATGCGTCCGGTGTAATGTTTATTCGCTTCGAATAGTGAAACTCCTGTCCTTTTAAGGTGGCTCCCTTTCTACCAAGTATACAATCCTGTTTAAGCTCTATTTCCCTATAACCCAGGTGCAATCCTGATCTTTCCATCCTGGTTTCAAATGGCATGATACCAATCATGCTGTAGAACTTGTTATCAAAATCATAAATGCCTCTTGATAGGTACATCATACCACCACACTCCGCATAAACAGGCTTATCAGCATTTACCCATGCCCTGATGGATTCAAGTATGGATTTGTTTTCCGATAATGCCTGTGCATACATCTCTGGATAGCCACCTCCTATATACAAAGCATCCACATCAGGCACTCGTTCATCATGCAATGGACTGAATTTTATAATCTCTGCACCTGCTTCTCTCAACATATCCAGATTATCTTCATAGTAAAAGCAAAATGCCTTATCGTAAGCAACTGCAATACGTATTTTAGAGTTATTATTGAATGTTTTGAACCTGTGTTTTGGATAGGCGCGAGATGTCTCAACCTCTATAGCAGAATTTTGTATTATACCTTCTACATCTATATGCTCTGATGTAATCCTTCCAAGTTTATCTATATTTTGTTGTGTGATGGGATTTTCCTGGGCAGTTATAAGTCCTAGATGCCTCTCCGGAATCTCAAGATCATTATCCTTTGGCAGATAACCTAAAACAGTTACATCCCTTACAGCATGTTTGAGCATATTAAAGTGCATCTCAGATGATACACGATTAAATATTATACCCAATATTGTGAGTTTTTTTGAGCTATTGATTTTCTCTATATTATATTCTGCAAACCCCTTTACAACTGCCCCGGCGCTCTCAGCCATTCCGTAAGCATCGACAACCAATACAACAGGCAGATGAAGAAGCTCTGCAAGATTTGCTGTATTAAAATCCCCGTCATACATGCCCATAACGCCTTCCACCACGGCAATATCAACATCTACTGTATGTTGAGAAAAACATTCTTTGACACCCTGTTCACCGCACATCCAGAGATCAAGGTTCCTCGATGGTACACCTGTAACAAATGTGTGTAGCCCTGTATCTATAAAATCAGGACCTGCTTTAAATGATTGAACCTTCATGCCCTTCTTCTTTAACGCACCCAGCAGCCCGAGTGTTACTGTCGTCTTGCCGCATCCACTATGCGTGCCTGCGATTACTATGCCGTGCATAAAATTCCCTTTTCTAAAGAGGTTGCCTGACAATTGTCATGCTGAGGCGTAGCCGAAGAATCTCGTTTTTGTAACTCATTAACCCGAAAAATGCAATAGGAAAGTTTGCTCATTCGTTCAACCCTGCGATCCACCTAAGATACAAAGACTTT
>JBMFUY010000010.1:0-27615 GCA_049966275.1 bacterium | reverse complement strand
TTCGAAGAATACCTATATTTGACGCGGGGTTATCACTCATTACACAAACTTCCCTATTTCGCAAATGCATTTTTCGGATTAAGATAAACATAGATTGTTCTTTTCTAATATAGAATAATCTGCTATTAAATGGCTATTATAAAGGAGGGCTCATGGAACGGCAGATATTTAAAGAAGAACATGAAATTTTCAGACAGGGATTTAGAAAATTCCTTGAACGTCATGTAATTCCTCATCAGGCTGAATGGAAGAAGAACGGTATAGTATCAAGAGAGGTGTGGAAGCTTGCCGGAAAGGAAGGGTATCTCTGTCCATGGGTTGAGGAAAAGTACGGTGGTGCTGGTGCTGATTTTATTTATTCAGTTGTTATTATGGAAGAAATGGCGCGGATCATGGAATCAGGTTTCGCTATAAACCTGCACAGTGATGTTGTGGTTCCTTACATAGCCTCATTTGGAAATGAAGAACAAAAACAGAGATGGTTGCCTGGTTGTGTTAGTGGAGATATTATAACAGCCATTGCCATGACAGAGCCAGGGACAGGCAGTGATCTTCAGGGTATTAAAACTACTGCTATCAGGGATGGGGATTATTATATTATCAATGGGCAGAAAACCTTTATATCAAATGGGCAATTGTGCGATCTTGTAATTGTTGCGTGTAAAACAAATCCAAAGGCAGACCCACCTTACACTGGTATGAGCCTTATTGTTGTAGAGGATAAGACACCTGGTTTTGAAAAGGGAAAAAAGTTAGAGAAGATCGGCATGAAGGCACAGGACACATCAGAATTGTATTTTTCTGACTGTAAGGTGCCGGTAAAAAACCTTCTTGGAGCAGAAGGAGATGGCTTTATCCAACTTATGCAGAAACTACAGCAGGAGCGACTTGTAAGTGCTATAATGGCTCAAGCAGGCGCAGAAAGAGCGCTTGCTGATACAATTGAATATGCAAAAACAAGGGTAGCATTTGGTAGACCCATATCAAAGTTTCAAAACACAAGATTTAAACTTGTAGAAATGGCTACAGAAATAGAACTGGGCAGGACATTTGTTGACAGATTGATAATGGAACATGTAAAAGGTGAGCATATTGTAAAAGAGACTTCCATGGCAAAATGGTGGGTTACTGAGATGTTAAAGAGAACAGTGGATCAATGCCTGCAAATATTCGGAGGCTATGGTTACATGCTTGAATACCCTATAGCGCAGGCTTACCTTGATGCACGTGTTCAGACAATATTTGCAGGGACTACTGAAATTATGAAAGAGATTATCGGCAAGCAGATGGGGCTATAGGTATTGTATGTCAAAGATCATTGTTACTGGTGTGGCTGGTTTTATAGGTTCAAACTTATCCAGGAGATTGCTTTCAGAAGGTTACGCTGTTTTAGGGATAGATGATTTTGAAGATTATTATCCTAAATGGATAAAAGAGAGAAATCTTATAGAACTGAAAAAGCATAAGGGATTTGAGCTGTTGGAAGGAGATCTTTTAGACCTTGATCTTAAGGAGCTTATTAAAGATACTGATTACGTGTTCCATTTAGCAGCACAGGCAGGTGTTAGAGGAAGTTTTGGGCAATTCTTTAATGTTTATGTTAAAAACAATATTTTAGCCACCCAGAAGTTGCTTGAAGCCTGTAAAAATAGCCCTGTTAAAAGGTTTGTATTTGCCTCAAGCTCATCTGTTTATGGTAATACCCCTGCCTTACCTGCAAAAGAAGATAGCTTGCTTGTGCCTTATTCCCCATACGGTGTAACAAAAATGGCATCAGAACACCTTGTAAAGGTGTATAATGATAACTTTGGTGTACCCTCTGTTAGTTTAAGATATTTTACTGTTTATGGACCAGGACAGAGACCTGATATGGCTTTTCACAAGTTTATTAAGGCAATACTTGAAGGTAAGCCTATCACCATATATGGGGATGGTAACCAGACAAGGGATTTTACCTATGTTTCAGATATCGTAAATGCCAATCTTCTCGCCATGCATGCTCCATCGGGTTCTGTTTTTAATGTGGGTGGTGGTTCACGCATTGGTCTGATTGATGTTGTAAAAATGATAGCAAAGATTATGAAAGTGGAACCCAGGATTGATTTTCAAACATCTCAAAAAGGTGATGTAAGGGACACATGGGCAGACCTGACCCTGGCAAGAGAAATATTGGGCTATGTTCCACGTGTAAGGCTTGAAGAAGGTCTTGTGCACGAGATTGAATATATAAAAGAGTTGTACAGCACATAAAGCATAAGACAGGCACGTATTCATTATAGCTTTTTCTGTGCACTTGTAACCAGCCACCTGTATATCAGGTTCACATTTTCTTGCATCCTTTCAGGATGCCATTGCACACCTATCACATCAGGAAATTCCTTGAGTTCTATAGCTTCAATAATTCCGTCTACAGCCCTTGCTGACACAATAACCCCTTTACCTGGTTTTTTTATAGCCTGATGATGGCTTGTGTTGGTAGTTAACCTGCTTTGTCTTAAAATTTTATGGAGGATGGAACGTGGTTTAATATTTACCTGATGTGTGCCATTGCCATGATCAATATTTGTCTTTATTTGTGTTTTTATATCCTGATATAGGCTACCTCCTGCAATAACGTTTATGAGTTGCATACCGCCACAAACACCAAGGACAGGTATGCCTTTTTTTAATGCTTCAATGTATATGTTAGATTCAAACAGGGTTCTTTCCTTTATTGTTTTTAAGGGTAAAATAGGTTTTTCACCATACATTTCAGGTGGTATATCAAAGTTGCCTCCGGTTATTAACAATCCATCAATTTGTTCGATGAGTGCTTTTGCATTACCTGTATATGTCAATATGATAGGTATGCCATTGCTCTCTTCTATTGCATCTACATATGCTTTATAGGTAAAATAGGCACGTCTGTTATTTATATCTTTTCTATCAGGCGTAATACCTACAATGGGCTTTGTCTTTTTTTTAGACATATAAAAGAGAATTTATCTGTTTGTTATCTATTCTTCTTCTCTGGATTCTGGTACAGGTAGAGGCAATTCTGGCTGATTTTTTTCGCTCTCTTCATTACGTGAACTGATCTGTTTTATATCCTGCAGGCTTGGCAGAGATGAGATATCCTTTAAACCAAATACCTCCAGGAATTCCTGTGTGGTGCCATAAACAAGTGGCCTGCCTGGAAGTTCCTTTTTACCAACAATCTTTATTAGCCTTTTATCAAGTAAGGTTTTTATAACTGCACCACTATCAACCCCTCTTATGTAATCTATCTCTGCCCTTGTTATGGGTTGTCTGTATGCAACAATTGCCAGTGTTTCCATTGCTGGTTGAGATAGTTTTGCAGGTTTTACAGTACTGAGCCGTTTTATCCATTCAGCGAACTGCGGCTTTGTTCTGAATTGCCATCCTTCTGCAACCTCTACAAGTTCAATTCCACTATCTTCCACTGCATATCTGTTCCTTAATTCCTCTATGAGTTCAGGGATGGTTATGTTTTCAAGCTGAATGACGGATAATACCTGTTCAATATATTTTATTTTAAGGGGCTTTTCAGAAGCAAATATCAAAGCCTCAACTATAGCCAGAAGTTTTTCCTTTTCCATATTACCTCTTTTTGGAGTTATTCAGTTGCATATAACCATATCGGGCCAAAGAGCTCTTTTTGTTCACATCTTATCATTCTTAACCTTAGTAATTCAAGCACAGCCAGTATTGTTACCACAACATCCATTCTTGTATAGTTATCAGGCAGAAGTGTATCAAATACAATGCTTTTAGCAATACCAATACGCTCCATGATATCATTTATTCTCTGGGCAACGCTTATCTTTTCTACGGTCATATAGGCTATTTTTTCACCCTTTGCCCTATCCAGAACAGATTTGAATGCAACCAACAGATCATACACATCGGCTTCTATATTTAATGATGTGTTATCAGTTTCAATTTCTTCCTGTATGCCCTTTGGAAAGGTGTCTCTGTACAGGATATTAAGATTATCCAGTTTTGCTCCGGCATTTTTGAAGAGTTGATATTCAAGCAATCTGTTTGTGAGCTCCTGTCTTGGATCCTCTATTTCATCTTCCTGATCGATCTCAACAGGTATGAGCATCCTTGCTTTGATTTCAAGCAGTGTAGCAGCCATCACCAGGAATTCTGATGCAAGTTCAACATTGAGTACCTGCATCATACCAATATAAGCAAGGTACTGTTCTGTTATAAAGGATATGGGTATGTCGTAGATATCCAGCTCGTTTCTTTTTATCAAAAAGAGGAGCAGATCAAGAGGTCCTTCAAATACTTCTAATCTGACTCTATAATCCTGTTGTTCTGAAATCATATACAATCCTTACCGCCTGTTTTACCTCTTTTATTGTTTCAGAGGCTCTGGTAAAGGCTTTTTTATTTCCCTGCTCAATAATATTGAGAAGCATGTCTGCCTGTTTTATCAGCTTATTCCTTTTTTCTATTATTGGCTCTAAAAGGTTATTTATTTCGTCTATAAGTATTTTTTTACAATCAACACAGCCTATACCAGCGGTTCTGCATCCCTGATCTATTTCTTTAAGTTTTTCAGGTGGTGTGTGGAGTTTATGTAGATCATACACAGGACATAACTCTGGATTTCCTTTATCTGTCCTCCTTATGCGATGTGGGTCTGTAACCATTGTCAGGAGCTTCTTCGATATAACATCCGGTGGATCTGAAATGTATAAGCAATTATCGTAGCTTTTACTCATTTTTCTTCCATCAGTTCCGGGTACTTTAGGAGCCGTTGTTAATAAAGCCTGTGGCTCAGGAAATATAGGTTTGTAAATGTAATTAAAACGCCTTGCCAATTCTCTTGTGAACTCAAGATGTGATAGTTGATCCTCTCCTATGGGTACCTTGTGTGCTTTATATATTAATATGTCTGATGCCATTAGCAGCGGATAACCAAGGAAACCATATGTATGAAGATCCGTGTATGATGTCTCTTTTAGTTTTTCTTTGTAGCTTGGAACTCTCTCTAACCAACCAAGCGGTGTTATCATTGATAAAATTGTATGAAGTTCTGTATGCTGGGGAATATATGATTGTATGAATATTGTTGCTTTTGCTGGATCTATGCCCACTGCAAGCCAGTCTGCAAGCATCTGAACAACGCTTAATTGTATATCCTCTGTTTTGGAATAATTTGTTGTAAGTGCGTGCAGGTCTGCAACAAAGAAGTAGCATTCGTATGAATCCTGCAACCTTATAAAGTTTGTAAGCACGCCATGATAATGTCCTAAATGTAGCTTACCAGTTGGCCTTAATCCACTTAAAACTCGCTCCATTTCTTCCTCTTATACACTTAATAACATATTAAGTATACCAAGCAAATAAAAAAGCGATCTACCCGCAAAAAGGTGCGAAAGCAGGTTGGCAGGTAACCATATAATTAATGTTAGTATCTTGAATGGCGTGAAGCTATCAATCACAAATAGTGCAAGCAGTATAACCATTCCATATCTTTCAAGCCATATAAATTTATGTTCCATTCTGTATGGTAGTAACCCGTATAAAACCTTTGCTCCATCAAGTGGTGGTATTGGAATCAGGTTAAATATACCAAGGGCTAAATTGATCTGTAGTGTAAGAATAAGCATTGCGTAAATAGATGAACCAATCAATCCTGAAACATTGATTGTACTGAAGCTCATGATGAGTCTTATAGCTATACCGGATAGTAAGGCGAGGGAAAAATTTGCTCCGGGCCCTGCAAGGGATATCCATATCATATCCTTTTTAGGATCATTAAGATTGTATGGATTTACCATAACAGGTTTTGCCCAACCAAAATGTGCTATAAAAAGCATAATTGTACCTATTGGATCAAGGTGCGCGATAGGGTTGAGTGTGAGCCTTCCAGTTGCCCTTGCAGTGGGATCTCCAAACCTATCAGCTACCCATCCGTGAGCCACCTCATGCACTGTTAATGAAAACAGTATCACTGGTATAAGCAAAATAAACTCTTTCAAGCTTGCAGTATCCATATAAACTCTTTATGTAATAATATGAAGTATAAACTGTCAATGATTTATTGCACCATTGTCATTTAAACTTGAAAAGTGCACTGTTTTTGGGTGATTTAAAGTTGAACCCAAAAAATACGTTTGCGAAATAGGGAAGTTTGTGTAATGAGTGATGTGTACCCCGAACGAACCTGCAGGGGCTTAAAAATTTAAGCCCCTGTCACATTATTGCATTTTTCGGGTTATGTAATTATACCTGATGTTCCAAAATCATGTGAAAAGTGTCACAAGGATACAACAGGTTTTGATCAGATCGATCCGATGAATGTAAACGATGCAACTGTAAATGAGCTGTCGAAGATAAGGATCAAAATTGCAGAAGAAAAGGTTAAAGGTAAAGAGCCCCCTTTGTTCCCGGAAGAATTAGGTTCATTCCAGATAGGATTTGTAGCATTTGGAGCTATAATAGTGCTTTTGATCATATCAATTATCATCTATGTACTTATAGAGAAAAGGAGGTAAGATGGGCTTTGAGGTTATAGAGGTTAAAAAGCCATCCTATGCTATATGGGTTACAATAACCATTGTTATTTTATCCCTTGCATCATTGGGTATAAGTGTGGTGTTTGCCTACCTGTTTATAACAGGCAAGGGTAATAATTTTATATATGGAACAATATTATCAATAAACTTTTTGATAACGGGTGTAATCCTTGTCCTGTATCTAAAATACTTTATTGGAGTAAGAGAGGTGTCAGAGGATAGGAAGGAGGAATTACTATGGTAAAAGAGCAGGATAAAACAACAGAAAACGATAAAACTGGTGTAACAAGAAGAAGGTTTATACTTGGCGCTATTATAGTAGCTATTGTTGGGGCTTTTGGCTCTTTGCTTTCCTTACTGAAGGTATTGGCACCATCCAGGAAGGGTAGTGGTTATGTATCTAATATCTCTCCTGGAGACGTTCTCGTTTACGCATCAGGTAGTAATATAGGCGTAGAGGTTAAAGCAAGTTCTATGGAGCCGGGTGATGCAGTACTTGTTTACCCAAAAGGTAAGTCTTCTAATCCTGCAAATCTTGTTCAGCTTATAAAACTAAAGGAATCTGATTTTAAAGCACCTACAGATATAAAGCTTACGGATAAGGGTTTTGTTGCCTACAGTGCTATATGCACACATTTAGGTTGTACTGTTTCATGGGTAAAGAATACAAGCTCTCCTGACGCATCTTACACAGAGTGTTTTTGTCATAACAGTATTTTTAATCCTGCAAGAGGTGAAAAGGTAGAAGGTGGACCTGCCCCTATTCCACTTGCACAAATAGGCGTTAAGGTAACAGACAATGATACACTTGTATTTACGAGTGATTTCACAGGCCCTATAGGACCACAGGTTTAGCAGAAAGGGGATACGAGCATGTTTAAATGGTTTGATGAAAGATTAGAATTAAAGAAATTTAAAGAAAAATTTTTATCAAAAACATTCCCCACGCACCCAACCTTTTTACTTGGAGAGATCGCGCTGTTTTCATTTATAACGCTTGTTATAACCGGTATATTTTTAGGTCTTCTCTATGAACCCTCTACGAAGATGGTTTCCCTGTTTGGAGCGATGGTACCGGCTGCGTATGCTAGTGTTGTGAAGATAGATCTTATGCCCATGGGTATGCTTATAAGACGTATACATCACTGGTCAGCAATGATCATGATAGCTGCTATTCTTGCTCATCTTATGCGAGTTTATTTCACATCAGCATACAGAAACCCAAGAGAGATAAACTGGTTTGTTGGGCTTGCTTTGTTTGGTATATCTTTATTCGCAGCTTTTACAGGTTATCTTTTGCCATACAGTAATTTCTCTGTAACAGCAACATCAATAGGTTATTACATAGCAAAATCAGTTCCATGGATAGGTAACTGGATATCCACATTATTGTTTGCAGGAGATTTTCCTTCAGACGCAACAGTACCACGATTTTTCTTTCTACATGTTATGCTGATACCCTTAATACTTACAAGCCTTATCGGATTGCACATGGTAATCCTCGTAAAACAGAAGCATACAGAACCTGCTGTAAATCGCAGTAAAAAAGAATCACAGAATGGTAAAAGACTTATAGGTATACCTATCTGGCCTGAACAGGCTATAATAAGTATAGCCTTTTATTTCTTTCTTCTGTTCGTGGTCATCCTGATCGCAACATATATTCCATTAAACCCTATTGAAACCTATGGACCACCATCAGCAGGAACGCCTGTTATGAGGCCTGATTGGTACTTCCTGATAATCTATGGATTCCTGAAGCTCATACCCGGGGATCTTTCATTTACTATTTTTGGGGGGAAGATTACCCCTGAAACCATTGGTGGGGTTATATTCCCTACATTTTTGATCCTCGTTTTTGCGTTAATTCCTATTATTGATAAATCTAATGAACCGCAACATTATATATCCAATCCTTTACACAGGCCATTTATGACTGCTTTTGGTATTACGGGTGGTGTGTTTCTCAGTATGTTGGTAGTTTCTGGTTATATAGATGTATTAAAAATAACCCCTCACAGGATGATAGTATATATTATTATCGCTACTGCAATAGCATGGATTGTATCGTATACGTTTCTGAAGCTATACAACAATAAGAATAAAAATGGAGGGAAAGATGTTTAAAAGAGGATACGTTTTATTTTTAGGTATAGTTGTAGGTTTGTTTATTTTGAGTGCAAAATCTTATGCAAAAAATAATTTAGCCACAGATAACTCCTGTGTCCGGTGTCATACAGCTTTGTCCAATAACAGTTTTATTGGTGCAAGGTCACATAGCTGGGTTGGTTCAATTCATCAGGAACACGGTGTAACATGTGACAAGTGCCATGGAGGTGATCCACACGCAGTAACAGAAAGATTAGCCCATATAGGTGTTTTCAGCTCATCCAATCCAGACAGTACAGTATACTATAAAAATATCCCTAAAACATGCGGTAAATGTCATGGTGCTGAATACTACAAGTTTACACAGAGCTTTCATTATAAAAAGCTTGAAACAACAGGTCAGGGACCTAACTGTGTAACATGTCATGGCTCAATGGTTACAACTGTTTTACAACCAGATGATCTGGCAAATGTGTGCGAAAGGTGTCACAATACAAGAATGGGCATAGCTCCTTATATACCTGAGAAAGCAAAAACAGTCCTTCTGTTGTTGAAAGAGAGTAAGGCATTATTAAAGGCAGATAAAAGCATTTATAAAACAAACAGGGATCAAAAATTGCTGGGCACTGCTCAGGCTAACATATCTTCAGCAAGGCTTGAATGGCATACGTTTGATCTTGACGCAATTGTAAGATATCTCCAGGCTGCATTTAACTCACTTGAGCAATTAACAGGATCAGAAAAACCAATTGTTCAAAAAAAGATTATTCAAGAGAAAAGGTGATATTTTAATAAGTATAGATTCAATTACCTTTTTGAGTGGGCTATACATATCAGGTCGTTCAGGAACAGAGAGTCGCCCTGACTGAGAATGCAACAGAGAATTTTTCTGCATCAGGTATCCTTGAACAACATTTTAAAATCCCCCTCGTCCGATGTATATTATGGACTTCTACGTGTATTGGACTATTGACATAGGAAGTGGTATATTTATTAAAACTATATTTTAAAGATTGGTGCGTATGGATATAGACAGTAAAGAACATTATAAGCTTGGCAAAGAGTTCTTCCTGAAGAATAAATACGATATTGCTCTTGAGCATCTTGAAGCCTTTGAGCAGAAGAATAAAAATTACGCTGATGTTTATAATATGCTTGGAGTGATCTATCACCTTGGTGGAAGGATAAAGGACGCAATAAGATCATTTGAAAAGGCATTGAAGATAAACCCGGGATACATGGAGGCAGCAACCAACCTTGCCATTACCTACAACGATATTGGTCAGTATGAGAAGGCAAATAATGTTTTGAATAAGGCAAAGGGTTCTTCTCGTTCGAAAAGTATAAAGGAAATGGAGGACAAACTTATCAAATCCAAGCTTGCAAACCTGCATGCACAGATAGCAGATCTATATGTAGAAATAGGTGGTTATGACAATGCGATAGAAGAGTATCAGAAGGCACTGGATTTGCAACCTACGTTTGTGGATATAAAAACCAAGCTGGCAATAGCATACAGGGAAAAGGGTATGCTTGCTCAGGCAATTAAAGAACTTGAAGAGGCAAAATTTATAAATGCAGATTATATCCCGGCAAGGGTAAACCTCGGTATACTGTATTATTTAATGAGAAGGCTTGATGATGCAATAGCAGAATGGGAAAGTGTATTGAAATACGATCCTAAAAATAGTATTGCCAATATGTACCTGAATATTGTGAAAAAAGAAAAACAAACATTAAGTTAATGTTTTATAAAAAATCTTCTTTATTCTTTTTTGTATTAGCTTTTAATACTATGCTTGTGGCTAATCCTGTTAGCGTACCGTTTCCTCATCTGTTTAAACATTACTCTGCTTATGCAGAAACCATTATCCCTGGGGAAACAGAAAAAGCTCCGTGTATAGATGTTAACAGAACAGACAATATACAACTCCTTGTCGATCAGGAATACTATAATACACTTATGAATGATCTATCCAATGCCAGAAAGAACATCACAGTAGTAATGTACCTGTTTAAAATGACCGGTTACAGATCAGCTTTACCTGATCATATTATAAATATGCTCATTAAGAAACATGCACAGGGTGTTAATGTTTCAGTGGTATTAAATATAGATCGAAAAAATGACTTGAACGAAGTGAAGGATGATCTGAACCAGACAAACCTTGAGGTAGCAAAACAGCTTCAATCAAAAGGGATTACAGTATATCTTGATTCCCCTCAAAGAACAACACATGCGAAGATAGTTGTCATTGATGATAGGATTGTTTATATTGGTAGTCATAACTTTACGCAAAGTGCATTAAAGTATAATCATGAGGTAAGTGTGAGGATTGTTTCTACTGATATGGCAGATAAGGTACTGCATTATGTGGAGGCTGTGGAACATGAGAAATAAATATATTTACATTGTATATATTTTCGCAGTGATGGTATTTTTACTGTTTGAAACAGGCTGTTACCATAAGATGGTTGTTTATGAAGGTATACGCATGCCTTCTTCACAGGCAATAGAGACTGTTAAGCAGAAAGCCAGAAAAGAGCTTGATGCTAAAAATTATGAAGGGGCAATGCAACTTTACGCATCAATAGTTGATATAGATGATACAAGTGAAGAAGCGCCGGCAGGGCTGATCAGGGCAGGTGATATTGCATTTGACATAAAATTGTACAATAAAGCGTACACTTACTACAAAGAGGTACTGAGCCGTTATCCTGATACCACTTATGCAATAGATGCAAGGATTGGCATTGGAAGCATAGAGATGCGGACATCAGACTATGCAAAAGCCATAGATAATTTCAAATTCCTCACCCCCCTTGCACGCGGGAACAAATTAGGCAGGGTATATTTTCTACTTGGAGAATCCTATTACAGATTGGGTAAATATCCAGAGGCTTTTGATGCCATTGCTCATTCTATTGAGTACCTCTCAACGAACCAGGAAAAAGAGCTTGCCAGACTCACGTTAAAGGAGATCACATATAAGAATCTATCAGACATTGATATACACATACTTTTAAACAATCATTATGGCACGTATGAAGAAGCCCTGCTCAAACTTAAATTAGCACAGGATATGCTTGAGACAGATAATTATCAGAAGGTTCTAACACTGGTGGATGAAATTATAGCATCAGGCGTAGCCTCACCTGACATTATGAACAGGGCTTTATCACTTAAAGATGAGGTAACAGCAATAACACAGGTCAACATGAACAATATTGGATGTATCCTTCCGCTGAGTGGAGAGTTCGCATCCTATGGCAAACAGGTATTGAATGGAATAGAACTTGCCCTTGGTATATTCAGCACAACCACCTCACCGTATAAGTTGTTTATAAAGGATTCAGGGGGTATTCCTGAGGTCGCTGTAAAACAGGCAGAAGAACTGATCAAGCAGGATCATGTTGCAGCAATAATAGGACCTCTGCTTAGCAGCACCTCTCAGGAGGTTGCATATAAGATGCAAGCATATCATGTGCCAATGATCTATTTAAACCAGCGCTCAAGTATAACCAGAACAGGCGATTACATCTTTCAAAATAGTCTTACACCAGAGGATCAGACAAGGGAACTGGTTAACTATGCAATGCAAAAACTCGGTATCAGTAAGTTTGCAGTATTGTATCCAATGAATGCGTATGGAGAGGATATGATGAGGGCTTTTGTAAAGCAGGTGCTTGAGCATGGAGGTAGTATAACAGGTATGGAAGGTTATTATCCTACAGAAACAGACTTTAAGGTACAGATTAAAAAACTTGTAGGAACATACTATCTTGACCTTAGAAAGTCAGATATAGCAAAGTTACCACCAGGTCAGAAAGATAATGTACCACCTATAATAGACTTTTCTGCAATATTTATACCTGATAATTATGAAAAGGTTGCCATGATCGCGCCTCAGCTTCTATACTACGATGTTAACAATGTGCAGTTGTTGGGTGGTAATGGCTGGAGTAGCGAACAGCTCATCCAGATGGGTGGAAGGTATGTTGATGGTGGGATCTTTACAGATGGATTTTTCACAGAAAGCACCAATCCTGCAACCAGGGCGTTTATTCAATCCTACGAAGGTTTGTTTCATCAGGAGCCCACTGTGCTTTCTGCACTGGGTTATGATTCAGCCAACATCTTAAAACTTGCAATGCAGAATGCACAAAACAGGGCTGATATAAAGGATAACATTTTGAAAATAAAAGATTTCAATGGTGTAAGTGGAACAATCTCGTATAATAACAATCAGGTTCCTGTAAAAACACTTTACTTGTTAAAGGTAAGTGGTAAAAAGATTATAGAAATATCACATTGAGGTAATAAGATGAAATTAAAAGATATAATTAACAATATGCAGGATATGGATTTCACAGACTTTACCATTAAAACAATAGAAGGTTGGTTGGAAGAAGATGTTAGCGCACCTCTAATAAAAAGTGATATATATGAAGACAACGATCAACTGATCGTTGAGATAGATGTGCCAGGTATTGATGAAAAGAATTTAGAATGTTTTATATACAACAACAATATCCATGTTCAGGGGATCAAATTAGAGAGTATACCATCTGATCTCATAAGGTATAATCAGATAGAAAGAGCATTCGGTAACTTTACAAAATCAATCCCCATTCCCACCACGTGTGATACTAAAAACGTAAAGGCAATTTTGAAAAATGGGGTATTAAAGATTATATTAAAGAAGATTGAAGAACGTAGACGAACAAAGACAATTATAAAGATAGAAAAGGGATGATATATGGCAGATGAAATTGAGATAAAACAGGAAACAGAACAAACACAGGAAAAGTTGAAAATACCTGAGGAGTTGCCCCTTGTTCCGATAAGGGATATAGTACTTTTCCCGAACATGATCCTGCCACTTTTTGTTGGAAGGGAAACATCTATCTCTGCAATAGACTATGCACTTACAAAGGAAAGGCTTGTTGTTTTTGCCACTCAAAAAGATATGAATGAGGAATCTCCTTCTCCAGAAGGTATATTTTCAGTCGGTACAGTTGGTTCTATAACAAGGATGTTAAAACTACCTGATGGAAGGGTCAAAATACTTGTTCAGGGTTTATCCAGGGTAAAGATAAAAGAGTACAAACAAACACAGCCATTCTTTTCAGTAGTTATAGAGACCATACCAGAGGTAGCTGTGGAAGAGACCGTGGAGGTTCAGGCACTTGTTAGAACAGCCAAGGAACAGTTTGAAAAGGTAATCTCCATGGGTAAGGCAATGCAGCCTGATGCTGTTATTCTTATAGAAAATATTACAGAGCCAGGCAAGATCGCAGATATAATTGTTACAAACTACGGTCTTAAAACCAATGAGCTGCAGTCCTTTCTTGAGACAGCGGATCCAGTAGAGCGTCTTAAAAAGGTTATTGAGATGCAAAATAAGGAGATAGAGCTTTTAACCATTCAAGCCAAGATCCAGTCACAGGCACGTGAAGAAATGGGCAAGGTTCAAAGAGAGTACTTCCTCAGAGAGCAGTTAAAGGCTATAAAAAATGAGCTTGGTGAGATAGATGAGAAAGAAAGAGATATAAATGAGTTCAGGGAGAAGATCAAAAAAGCCAATATGCCAAAGGAGGTTGAAGAAGAGGCACAGAGTCAGTTGAATAGGCTCGAGATGATGCATCCTGATTCTGCAGAGGCGTCCATTGTAAGAACATATCTTGAATGGCTTGTGGATCTTCCATGGAAGAAACAAACAAAGGAAAACATAGATATAAAACATGCAAGAAAGGTTCTTGACGAGGACCATTATGATCTTGAAAAGGTCAAGGATAGAATACTTGAGTACCTTTCTGTAAGAAGGTTAAAAGAGAAAGCCAAGGGTCCTATACTCTGTTTTGTTGGACCACCAGGTGTAGGTAAAACATCGCTTGGTAGATCCATAGCAAGGGCATTGAACAGGAAGTTTGTAAGGATGTCACTGGGTGGTATCAGGGATGAGGCAGAAATAAGAGGACACAGGAGGACATACATAGGTGCAATGCCAGGGAGGATCATCCAGGGTATAAAACAGGCTGGCACAAACAATCCAGTTTTTATGCTTGATGAAATAGATAAGGTGGGTACTGATTTTAGAGGAGACCCATCATCAGCCCTTCTTGAGGTTCTTGATCCAGAGCAGAACTATGCCTTCTCAGACAACTACCTAAGCGTTCCTTATGATTTAAGTAATGTTCTGTTTATTACAACAGCCAATGTTATAGACCCAATTCCGCCAGCATTGAGGGACAGAATGGAGGTAATAACCCTATCAGGGTATACGGATGAAGAGAAATTGAGGATCGCAAGGAAATTCATAATTCCAAGACAGGAAGAAGAAACAGGTGTGGGTAAGGATAAGGTGATCTTTGATGATGAGGCTATACTGTTTATTATAAACAATTACACAAGGGAGGCAGGGCTTAGAAACCTTGAAAGAGAGATCTCTGCAATTTTCAGGAAGGTGGCTCAGAAGATCGCAGAAGGTGAGAATCCACCTTTTAATATAACGAAGGATGTTGTGAGAAAGTTCCTTGGCGTGCCAAAGGTTCCTCCTGAGGAGCTTATCACAAAAGATGAGGTGGGTGTAGCAACAGGACTTGCATGGACTCCATACGGGGGTGATGTGCTTTACATAGAGGTAACAACCATGAAGGGTAAGGGCAGGTTAACATTAACAGGACAACTTGGTGATGTTATGAAGGAATCAGCAATGGCAGCTGTTAGTTATCTCAGGGCTAATGCAAAGAAACTTGGTATAGATGCCTCTATATTTGATAAACTTGATATCCATATTCACATACCTGCTGGGGCTATTCCAAAGGATGGGCCATCCGCGGGTATAACAATGGCTGTAGCCACTGCTTCTGCATTAACAGGTAAAAAGGTTAGAAGGGATTATGCCATGACCGGGGAGATCACGCTCAGGGGTAATGTTCTACCAATAGGAGGGCTTAAAGAAAAATCCCTCGCAGCATTAAGGGCAAAGATCTTTAAGGTTATAATTCCTAAGGGTAATGAACCCGATCTTGAAGAGATCCCGGATTACATCAAGGAGAAGATCAAATTTATTCCTGTAAATCATATACGGGAAGTTTTAGATATGCTATTGATAAACAACCAGAATGAAAAGGCATCAAAAACAAAGGAAAAGCGTAAAAGCAGTGAAGCACTGGGAAGAGCTAACACTAATAAAAAGCATAAGAAAGCACAAAACCGTAAAACATAAGGATGTTCTTATTGGAATAGGTGATGATACCGCGGTTGTAGACAGCATTGGAGGGGAAAAGCTACTTTATACAGTTGACAGCATAGTAGACGGTATTCACTTTTTAGGTAATGGTTATTGGAGGTCCGCAGGAAAAAGGGCTATTGGTGCTGCAGCAAGTGATATTGCAGCAATGGGTGGTGTTCCACTTTATGCATTGTTGTCTCTTTTTTTACCAAAGGCATTGCCATTAAAATGTATTGATGAATTTATGGATGGATTTTTTCAGCGTTTAAAGGCATTTAATATCGCTTTGATAGGTGGTAATATAACAACAATGAATGGTAAGTTCGCTGCAGATACCATGGTAATAGGTAAGTCATACAGGGGTAGATTTGTGACAAGGAGTGGAGCAAAAATAGGTGATGCAGTGTGTATGCTGGGTGTAACAGGTGAAGCCATGGCAGGGCTTGATCTACTTTTATCAAACAAAAAGGCATTATATCCAAAACTTATAAAAAGATACCTTGAACCAACACCGATGTTAAAAGAGAGCATAATGGTTGTTGAGGCATTAAAACCCAATGCAATGATAGATGTGTCTGATGGATTAATTCAGGATCTCATGCATATTGCAGAGGAGAGCAGGGTTGGGGTTGTTCTTGATCTGGACAGTATACCAGTAACTGAGCCTGTCAGGGACACAGCAAGGCTTATGAAAAAATCACCCTATGATTATGTTTTGACAGGTGGTGATGATTATGTGTTATTATTTACTGTACCAGAACACAGATATAAAACGTATGTCAATGGTATGAAGGTTTATAAAATAGGCAAGATTGTTCAGACAAAAGGTATAAAGTTTTATAAGGATGGCAAAAGGGTATCAATTACTTTGAAAAAACAGGGGTATGTTCATGGCGCGTGATTATCTCAGTCATGGTATATGAATGTTCCAGAAGGAACATATTGGGTTAAATAAGGGAACAAACAGTATATGAGAACAGAAACACTTAAAGCACTTTTAACAGATGTGAAAAAGGGGAGAAAGAGTGTTGATGAAGCACTTGCAATGATAAAAACCCTGCCATTTATAGATGTGGGTTTTGCAAAGTATGATACACACAGGGATTTAAGACAGGGATTTCCTGAGGTGATCTTTGGAAGCGGTAAGACCAGGGAACAGATTGTTACACTGTGCAGGGTAGCAATGGAACATGGTAATATCGTCATGGTTACGCGTATAGACGAGAAAACAGCAAATTATGTGAAGAAACAGATAAAGGGTTTAACTTACCATGCACACGCCCATATCCTGTCTTCAGGAAGCATTGAACCTAAAAAAGATGGTATTCTTATACTCACAGCAGGCACAGCAGATATGCCTGTGGCAGAGGAGGCAAAGGTAACAGCAGAGGTACTTGGTAACAATGTGGATACTGCTTATGATGTTGGTGTTGCAGGGCTTCACAGATTGTTAAGTCAGCTTGATAAATTAAACAAAGCAAGGGTAATTATAGTGGTTGCTGGTATGGATGGAGCTTTGCCAAGTGTGGTTGGTGGAATTGTAGGAAAACCGGTTATCGCAGTGCCTGTAAGCTCAGGTTATGGTGCAGGATTCAAGGGACTTTCAAGCCTTTTAACAATGCTGAATAGTTGTTCACCTACTGTTTCTGTTGTTAATATTGATAATGGATTTGGTGCTGGATTTATCGCATCACTCATAAATAGACTTTAAAACATATGGCAAATGAAACAAAACTAAATCTACATAGCCTTACAGCAGAGGAGGCTTTAAAAGAACTGTTTTCTATATATAGAAAGCTTACAGGTGCAACAACATTCAAAGAGATACTTTCTATATTCAGTGATGCACTGAAAAAGAGATTGAATCTGTTTGAGGTTAGTATAATCCTGCTCTCTGACAAGAATAAAGCGGATGGCAGAGGAGAGGTTGTGGCAAGTAGTGAAATACAGGACGAAAAAACCATCACCATAGATCTTCACAAATATCCTGAGATAAGGCTTGCCATTGAAAGGAGAGAGCTTCTTGCCATAGAAGATATAAAAGAAACATCTTTGTTTGATGATAAAACAAAATCAACCCTTTTGGCAAAAGGCATTCGCTCTTTCTTTGTACTACCCATATTTGATATAACCGATGTTATTGGAGCCATCTTTATAAGGTCAAAAGAGCCAATAAAACTCTCGCCATTCTTACAGAGATACTATTTTATTCAGGCTAATATGCTTGCCTCCACAATCCTTAATATCTCGAGAACAAAGGTTCTTGAAGAATCTATGAAAAAGGCATACGAACTTCTAAAGATAAAGGAAGAATATGAGTTTTTCTTTGATAATTCTGCTGATGGTATACTGTTAATAGACAGAGAAGGTAAGGTAAGAAACGTTAATAAGGCATTTACAAAACTTACAGGGTATTCAAAAGAGGAGGTTCTCAATCAGCATTATTCTGTAGCCATAGTGGATAATGAAAGCATTGAAACTGCTAATAGGGTATTTTTAGGCTATCTCAAGAAACAATTTGTTAATAAGTTTGAAATAGATATAAAGACAAAAAGTGGTGCACACAAAACAGTTTCAGTAAGAGCAACCCCTTTACCTGGTAGAGAGGATGTTTCATTGATCTCTCTTAGAGATATAACTGAAGAGAAACTTTTAAGTAAAGAGTTGCTTAAAACAACGGATCTCCTTTTAAAGACCATAAGTAGTTCTCCTGATGCGATTATTGCTGCTGATATGAATGGAAAACTTTTGTTTTTCAATGAAGAAGCAACAAAACTTTTTGGCTATTCACGAGACGAGGCGATAGAACATTTACATGTAACACAGCTATATCCTCCAAACATTGCAAAGGAGATCATGAGATTGTTAAGGCAGAGTCCAACAAAACATATACAAAACTACCCAACAGAGATACGCGCAAGGAACGGTGAACTCATACCTGTTACTATTTCAGGGGCAATTGTGTACGATGAAAAGGGCAAAGAGCAGATGACAGTGGGATACCTAAGGGATGAAAGAGAAAAGATCAAGATGGAAAAATCGCTCGATGAAGCTCTGTCGAAATTGATAGAGGCTGAAAAGAATGAAGCTATATCCACGCTTGCTGGTGCAGCTGCACACAATCTAAATCAACCCCTATCAGCCATTCAGGGCTACTCAGAATTATTGTTGCACAGATTAAAAGACTCTGATCAACCCATAGCTAATTATGCGACAAAGATCATTCAGGAAGTTGAAAAAATGGTTGAGATAATAAAACAGATCAGTCGTATAACAAAGTATGAGACAAGGGCTTATGCCGGTAGCACCAGGATAGCAGATATAAACGATAAAAAATCAGATGATTGATTTAAAATATTCTACTGTCTTTTTCAATCCTGTTTCAAAATCTATAAGGGTTTTATAATTTAAATATTTCGAGGCATTTGTTATATCAGCCTGAGAATGTTTAACATCTCCCTTCTTTGGAGGAAGATATTCCGGATTAGCCTTTCTGTTGAAAATGCTTTCAAGTAATCTCAGCACAGTGTTGAGTGTGAACCTGCTGCCGCAGGCTATATTAAAAACCATGCCAGCAACACCAGGTGCATGACACGCATTTAGGTTTGCCTGGATAACATTCTCTATGTATGTAAAATCCCTGGATTGTTCTCCATCACCATAAACCACAGGACGTTCGTTCTTGATCATGGCTGTAACAAACCGCGGAATAACAGCTGCGTATGTTGAATTGGGATCCTGTCTTGGTCCAAAAATATTGAAGTATCTTAAACTTACAGTCTCAAGTCCGTAAACGCGCGTGAACACCTTACAATAATACTCACCTGTGAGCTTGCTCACAGCATAAGGAGATAAAGGTGAAGGAGACATATCTTCTCTTTTGGGTAATACTGCTGTATCACCGTATGCAGAGGAGCTTGCAGCATACACAACCCTTTTTACCTTGTTTTCATAAGATGCTATAAGCACATTGAGTGTACCGTTTATATTCACCTCGTTTGTTGTGACTGGATCATCTATAGATCTGGGAACAGAAGGAATGGCTGCTTCATGCAGGACATAATCAATTCCATTACAAGCCATTTTTACTGTTTGAATATTCCTTATATCTCCCTCTATCAATTCAAACGTGCTGTAGGTTAATGCCTTTGAAAGGTTTTCTCGTTTACCTGTGGCAAAGTTATCTATCACTCTGACAAAATGCCCCTGCTCAAGCAAACGATCAACAAGATTAGAGCCTATAAAACCAGCGCCACCTGTTACAAGGAATCTACTCATTTGTAATTACTAAAGTTTAATGATCTTTTTATCGGTTATTCCTCTGGTGCCGTTTTTTGTATCAAAGATCAGTTTTGAATGTTTAACTATCCATGGATAATCAAATACAGAATGATCCGTTAGTATTAGAGTGCAGTCTGCTGAACTTAAAGCCTTTTCTGTGAGCTTTACAGACCTAAGGTTTAAGCTGTTTTCCTGGATAGTATCAATATACGGATCATGATAAGAGACCCTTCCACCCCTGCGCATGATCTCTTCTATAACAGGTATTGCAGAGGATTCTCTTATATCATTGACATCTTTTTTATATGCCACGCCAAGTACAAAGATCTTACTGTTTTTAATGCTCTTTCCTTTTTCGTTCAAAATATCCACAAGCCTGCTCACAACATAATAAGGCATTTCATTGTTTATATCCGTTGCAAGTTCAATAAATCTTGTTCGATAATTGAACACCTTCATACGCCATGTTAGATAAACCGGATCTATGGGTATGCAATGCCCTCCTATGCCAGGGCCAGGGTAAAAAGGCACAAACCCATATGGCTTGGTTTTTGCAGCATCTATAACCTCCCATATATCTATCCCGAGCTTATGACTGATGATCGCCATCTCATTTACAAGCCCTATATTTATACTTCTAAATGTATTCTCAAGCAATTTTACCATCTCAGCTGTATCAGCAGAGGAAACCTGTACCACAGTATTTACAATTTGTTTAAATAATAAAACAGCAAGTTCAGCGGACAACTTTGTTACGCCTCCAACGACCTTTGGTATATCAGAGAGTTTATATTTTTTATTTGCTGGATCAATCCTCTCTGGTGAGAACACTGCAAAGAAATCAGTATCAAGTTTATAATGTTCATCAGCAATCGCAGGCACAACATATTCCCTTGTGGTGCCAGGGTATGTCGTACTTGTAAGTATGATCAGCTTTGGTTTTGATATCTTTTCCTTTATACTTTTAACTGCAGATGTGATGAAAAACAGATCAGGTTCTTTTGATTTTCCAAGTGGTGTTGGAACACAGATCTCTATTATATCAGCACTATCAATGTTATCGTAGTTACTTGTATAAGATATCAAGCCTGTACTGTTGATGTCTTTTAATTCTTCAGAGCTTATATCTGTGATATAGGATTCACTCTTTTTTAAAGAGACAACCTTCTTTTCATTGAGATCAATGCCAATAACCCTGAATCCATTTTTTGCAAATTCAATTGCATAGGGCAAACCTACATAACCTAAACCTACAATAGCAATCTTTGCCTCATGAGAGGCAATCTTCTTTTTCAGCAAATCAAAATTTCGATTCATACAGAGCTTCCTTTCTAAAGAGTTTGGTTTATTAATTTATTAACCCAGAAAATGCAATAGGGAAGTTTGCTCATTCGTTCAACCCTGCGATCCACCTAAGATACAAAGACTTTTTGTTGTAAAGGAGGCTTAAGTCCTTTGTATGTTTATATGCAATCACATTCCGTTTCTTTTTTTCTAATATTCGAAGAATACCTATATTTGACGCAGGCTTTTCACTCATTACACAAACTTCCCTATTTCGCAAACGCATTTTGGGGTTTAATCTCATACAGTTAAAATTTAGACATGTGTGCATTTATTGTTACCTTTAATTCTCACTCTTTGTTAAAGATTAAAGATGCTCTTTAAATCCTCTTGCCCTTAATGTATTTACAACCTTTGCAATTGCATCATCATTGCCCTTTGCAGTAACCAGTATATTCCCGTCAGATGCCACTATTATTAGATCATGCACATTGGCTGTTACAATAAAGTTGTCATAACTTACTATAATATTGTTATGGCTGTCAACATCTATACCATTTCCAACCCTCTGATTGCCATTTTCATCCTTACTCGCAATTATATTTGCAATTTGTTCAAAGCTGCCAAGATCTGCCCATGCTAAATCCATCTCAACAACAGAAACATTATCCAATTTTTCTATTACACCCTTATCTATGGATATATCCAGAAGCTTGCTGTATTCCTCTTTTATTGTTTTCCTTTCATAGGGCCCTTTAAACGTCTTTTTTATTCTTTCCAGCGCTGATGATAGCTCTGGTGTATGTTCCTTTATTGCCTGAAGCATTGTGCTTATTTTAAAAACAAAGATTCCAGCATTCCATAGATAACCTTCCTGGATAAGTCGCTCTGCAACATCAGCAACAGGCTTCTCTATAAATTGTTTTACCTTAAAGACCCCATCTTCAATCATACCTTCTGTCTTTCCAATGTAGCCATAATTTGTTGATGGAAACCTGGGTTTAACACCAAAGACAACAACTGTCTCATGCATCTGACATACATTTATAGCCTTTTTTAATAATTCAACAAATTTATCATCGTCTTTTATATAATGATCAGCAGGGCTAACAACTACAACTGCATCACCATACCTATCCATTATATGAATGCATGCCAGTCCTATAGCTGGTGCAGTATTTTTACTTATGGGCTCAGATAGCATGTTCTCCAATGGAACCTCTTTTATGCATTCATATATAGGCGCAAAAACCTCTTCGTTTGTCACAACAAATATATCCTTTGTGTCAATGACCCTGTTAAGCCTTGTCAGGGTCTGCCTTATTAAAGGTTGCTCATTCTTAATGGCAAGAACAGGTTTGGGTTTTAAAGACCTTGATAATGGCCATAACCTTTTGCCATGGCCCCCGGCAATGATTACACCATAAACATTCATCCTGTTCTCCCATAATCATCCTGAAATCTTACCACATCAGTCATGTGCGGTGTTGAGACCTCGTAGATGTAAGAATCAATTAAAGCTTTTATTCTATGTTTTGTTCCTGGCAGTATTCTTATGCTGTCTCCTTCTTTTAACTCCACTTCCTTTGCCTGTTTTTCATCTGGCAGTTCAATCTTAACACTCCCTTTCCACAGAAACATTGTCTCATCCTTTTTTACATGCATTTGCAGGCTTGATCGTGTACCTGCTTTAAGGAATAAGACCTTCCCTATATAAAGAGGTGTATCAGCCCAAACAAGTTCATATCCCCATGGCTTTTCTATTTTGTAGGGTTTGCTAACAGGATTATTATCAGCCATACATTTGTTTGTTATATAACACCTGATGCAGTGTCTGCCAGGATTTTATCACCTATGCTGATCTCTTTTGCACTCTTTGTGATGATGGCTGTCGCTGTGTTAGATTGAACCTTGATAACAAGTAATTTGCCAAGTATCTCCTTTGGTAAATGCAGGGTTTTATGTGTAACAGGATCCTCTACAGGTTCTCTGTCCTTGTATATTACAAATGTATTGCCAACCTGAACACCATCATTACTGCCTCTATCAATATAAACAATATCGTTTTCTCCATACAATGTTAATGCATGTTTGCCACAGATTATATAACCTTTAATAGGATTTGATGCGAGTGTAATATCAATGGTTGTTGTGCCTGGCTCATAAGGGATAAGTTTATCTTTAACTTTTATCTCTTCGTAAGAATGTGTTATCGTTGCTGTTGATACATCTTCTTCAACCTTTGTAATCTTCAATCTACCAAGGATCTTGATCCTGTATCCAAGAAAATCGTCTGTCTCAGGATCATAAATCTTTGTATCTGTTTTATAGATATTAAATTCATCGCCTTCTTTTACCCCTGAATTAGCTCCAAGGTTGATAAAAACCACATCATGCTCGCCAAATATTGTTCTACCAGAGGATGCCGCACCAACGATCTCACCTGCAGACTGGATCTCCTGTTTGGAGACAAACCCTGCTGATCCCATGGATGGATAAATGTATGTATTGGCAGGCGCACTTACATATTGCATACCATAGGGCACAACAGATGGTGCAACCTCTTCTTCCATGGGCTTTTCCATTTCATAAGCCTGTTCTTCAACAGCTGGTGGTGTTAATTGCTCTGCCTGCACCTGCGGCATCTTTGATGGAATTTGTTCTGCAATAGTTGTTAAAGGCTGGGCTGCTGCCACTGTGGTTACAGGCACAACAGATGTTGGTAGCAGAGCTATTGGTTCACCAGGATAGATAAGATGTGGATTTGCGATATATTTGTTTTGCTCCCACAGCCTGGGCCATAACCACGGGTTTGCATTGAATCTTAAGGCTATATTCCATAATGTATCACCACGTTTTACTATATAAACAAGGGCATCTTTATTGGAGTCTGTAACACCATAAACAGTGATCAACAATAATATCAATCCACAGAATAAACCTGTAATCAGCGTTTTTTTGTTCTTCATAACCCTCCTCTTGTTTTTGTCTACATATATCAGTATTGTTGATGTTAGTCAACAAACTAAGAAGAAAATGCCATTTAAGATTGAAAGCAGGAGATTTTCATTTGCTTATGCTTCTTAAGATCAGGAACACTGAACTGATTCAAATAGCTTGATGTAATCATCCACAACCTTATCCCACAGGTACATAGCTTTTATGCGCTGCTGTGCTCTCTGCTTTAAAGAAGCATGCAATGCTGTATCCTTAAGTAACAATTCCATCTTCTCAGCAAGTGCACGCTCCTCTCTCTTTCCATCATACCATATTCCTGCATCTGCTATTACTTCAACACTTGAAGGAATGTTGTTCACGATCACAGCATTACCAGCAGCCAGTGCTTCTATGAGCACCGGGTGTGTTCCACCAACCTCAGATGCAAGCACAAACATATACGTATTTCTCATAATACATTTGTAATCATCACCAAACACATAGCCTGTAAATACAATATTGTTATCACCTTCAGCCAATCTTCTTAAATACGCCTTGTAAGCATCCGCGTACGGTGCATCACCAACAATCACAAGCTTCTTATCTGTTTTAATCATCCTGTATGCCTTTATTGCATGATGGATATTGTTCTCAGGCACAAGCCTGCCCACACAAAGGATATAATCATCTGGTTTAAGATGGTATCTTTGCAGAACATGCATATCTCTGTCTTCACGATGATCAGGTTCAGTACCATACGGTATAAACACAGAATCACTGGCATAATGTTCCATGTAATAGCGTTTAACAGCCATAGAATCCGCGATAATAATATCCGGAAAGATCGTTGCCAATCTTTCACTTGTTTTCAGAAACCATTTAGCAAAACGTCCCCATTTTTTTCTTTCCCAATCCGCGCCATCCACATTCAGTATAACCTTTTTCCCTGTAAGTTTTAGCAAAGAAGATGGCAGGCTATTCCCAACTCCGCATACATAAACAATATCGTATGGTTTAAACATACCATGTAAAACAGAGAAAAAGGTATGGATAATGGTATCCAGATGTTTTGTTGGAATGGTTGGTAGTCTTACAAGCCTTACCCCTTTATAAACAGGTTCTCTGTAGCCTATGTGCGTTGAGCGGTTGTAAACCGTCACATTGTATCCTCTTGCCACAAGCCTTGTTGAGAAACCCTCAACAAATGTCTCAAACCCACTATAGCTTGCAGGTATACCGCGTATACCCATGAAGGCTATCTTCATTAAACCTTTTATGCCTGATAGAGTTTATCAATCACATCCCTGTATTTTTTCTCAACAGCACTTCTCTTAACCTTGATTGTCGGTGTAAGCTCGCCTGTTTCCTGAGAGAATAGTTGTGGTATTAAGGCGAATTTTTTTATCGTCTCATACTTTGCCAATCCTTTGTTCACATCCTCAACAGCGTTTGCAATCAACTCTCTTACCCTTGGATGCTCAATAAGCTCTTTATTGGAGGTAAAGGTAATACCTTCCTTCCTTGCAACCTCCTGAAGCACGTCAAATTTAGGCACTATCAAAGCCACACAGTAAGGACGTTTGTCGCCTATCATCACAGCCTCTTCTATATACATACTCATCTTAAGCTTGTTCTCTATGGGTTGAGGTGCAATATTCTTACCACCAGCTGTTACAATGAGGTCCTTCTTCCTGTCTGTGATATGCAAATAACCATCCTTATCTATAAACCCTATATCACCAGAATGTAACCAACCATCATCATCCAGCACCTCTTTTGTTTCCTGTGGCTTTTTGTAGTATCCCTTCATAATATTTGAGCCCTTTAACAGGATTTCACCGTCCGGTGCAATCTTCATTTGATAATTATCAAAAGGCTTTCCAACCGTACCAAACTTTACCTTTTTAGGTGGGTTAGCCATAAAGATAGCAGAGGTTTCTGTGAGCCCATAACCTTCTACTATCTTTATGCCAAGGGCAAAGAAGAACTCTCCCAGCTCTTTAGAAAGAGGCGCACCACCTGATATCGCAAATTTCAATCTTCCACCTACAGCCTCTTTGATCTTTTTAAATACAAGTATGCTTGCAAGCCTGTATTTTATTGATAAAAACAATGGTAAAGGTTTATCCTCCATAAAATACTTTGCAGCCTCACTACCAACAGATACTGCCCAGTAGAAGATCTTCTTTTTTAAAGGCTTGTCAGCTTCAACCTGTGAGATGATCCTGCCATAAACCTTTTCATATACCCTTGGCACAGAAACAAACATCGTTGGTCTGATCTCTTTGAGGTTATCAGCCACTTTATCTATACTCTCAGCTATAGCCTGTATGCCTTTTGCATGATAAAGTGGCACATAAAAATCAGCGATCCTTGCATAGCCATGGCTTAAAGGAAGGAACGAGAGCATAACCTCATCAGAAAGCTCGTCTTTGAATGCCTGGTAAGCTGCATCTGTTATGGATAGAAGATTGGTATGTGTTAGCATAACGCCCTTTGGATCACCTGTTGTGCCGGATGTATAAATGATTGTAGCAAGATCCTCAGAGTTTATATCCTTCAGACGTTTTTCCAGCTCCTTCTTTAAATCCTCAGATTTGCCAGATGCTATTACATCATAGAACCACAGCACATCCTGTTTGTTCTCAAGTTTGTCCATGGATATTATGTATCTTAAGTTTGGTAATTCAGACCTTTTAGCTTTAACCTTATTGTACTGAAGCTCTGTTGAAACGATGATCCCTACAGCATCAGAATCGTTGATTATGTACGCGACCTGATCAGGTATGTTTGTGGCATAGATAGGAACTGTAACAGCACCTATGCTCTGAATGGCAATATCGCTTATATACCACTCGTTCCTGTTCTCTGAAAGGATACAGATCTTTTCCTGTGGTTTTACACCTAATTTTATCAATCCACATGCCAGAGACTCAGTAGCCTCTTTATTTTGATCCCATGTAACATCAACCCATTTACCATTTATCTTATGCTTTATGATAACCTTGCCTTTGTTCTTCTCTGCCTGTTTGTAATACATCTCAGGGATTGACTTATACTCCATACATAAACCTCCTGATATATTTGTTTATATAAAGCATAATCCATGTAATTCAGAAATTGCAATAGAAATTGCCATGCAAACCTTCCTTGAGGTTAACCCGAAAAATGCGTTTGCGAAATAGGGAAGTTTGTGTAATGAGTGATAACCCCGCGTCAAATATAGGTAT
>JBMFUY010000009.1:0-28173 GCA_049966275.1 bacterium | reverse complement strand
GGGTAGGGGGGATTTGTTATAAAGGAGGCTTAAGTCCTTTGTATGTTTATATGCAATCACATTCCGTTTCTTTTTTTTAATATTCGAAGAATACCTTTATTTGACGCATGACCCTTCCCTTCGGGTGGGTACCCCATCCCTCATTACACAAACTTCCCTATTCCGCAAACGCATTTTTCGGGTTAACGAAGGAATACGACGAAAGGATAAGGAAGTGTGTGTATTACTTTTGCAGTATTAAAGATAGATAAACCTCAATAAAATAAAAAAGGCTATAAGATAAACCAACCAGTGTACTGTTTTAGCCTTACCACTTAAGAGTTTTATTACAGGGAATGACAAAAATCCCACGGCAAGACCATTGGATATGCTATAGGTTAATGGCATTGTTGTGATAGTCAGGAATGCAGGTATTGCCTCTGAGGGTTCAATCCAATTTATATCAGTTATGGTAGACATCATCAGGCTTCCTACCACGATTAAAGCAGGTGCAGTTATGGGATAAAGATATACACCTCCTACCATACAACCCTCGCCAAGACCCTTTGCAATAGGAGTGAAGAAGACAGCCAGTAACAAAAATACAGAAGTGACAAGGCTTGTTAAACCTGTTCTGCCACCAACAGCTGTTCCAGATGCACTTTCTATATACGCTGTAACTGATGATGTGCCAAGGAATGCACCGATGCTTGAGCCAATAGCATCTACAAACAATGCACTTTTCAATCTTGGAACCTGCCCGGATTGCATAAGCCCTGCCTGTTTTGTTACACCGACAAGTGTTCCAATAGCATCAAACATGGCAAAGAATAATAAGGTAAATATAGCACCAAGATACTTCACATTAATAGCATCTTTAATGTCCAATTTCCCAATGGTAGGTTTAAGGGATGGAAGTGTAAGTATACCATGCGAAAAATCAAAATGTACAATACCTGCAATATACCCTATGATCCCTGATACAATAATGCCTATGAGTATAGAGCCTTTTACATTTAGAGACATAAGCACTGATATCACAATTATACCAAAGATTGATATCAATGTTGGGGGTGATTTCAGGTTACCAAGGGTTACTGCTGTTTCTGGATTTGATACAACTATACCAGCATCCCTCAAGCCGATAAAGGCTATAAAAAGTCCTATACCAACCACTGTCGCATACTTTATAGTATCCGGTATTGCTTTAAAGATAAGCTCACGAACGCCCCAGAATGTAAGAAGTATAAAGATCAAACTTGAGATAAATACAATGCCAAGTGCTACGCGCCAATCAACACCCATAGTGCCACAGATAGTGAATGAGAATAAAGCATTCATACCCATTCCAGGTGCAAGAGCAATAGGATAGTTTGCTATAAAAGCCATTAGCATTGTTGCTATTGCAGAACTTATAGCTGTGGCAGCCATTACTGCTTCAAAATCCATGCCAGCCCCGTGTGGAACCGGGACCGAAAGAATAGCCGGGTTTACCAGGATGATGTAAGCCATTGTCATAAATGTAGTGAGCCCTGCTATGAACTCGGTTTTGATATCAGTATTGTGAGATTTTAATTTAAATAACCTCTCAAACATCGTGTATATCCTAACAATAATTCAACAAAAAGCAATAATAAGATTTAGTATCATAAAAAAAACAATGCACTTTTTACATTGATTTAAAGCAATATTTGTTACTGTATAATAACAACACAATAAAGTTTAAGAATTTCAATGGGTTAATTTTTTATATGCTGGCATATATATTGCATTTTCTTTCAACAATACATCAATGCAAGATTGATAATTCAGGCATATAGAAGGAGGTGAGAAAATGAAGAACGTGATGATAGTGGATGATGAGATCCAGTTTGCAGAGCATGTTGCAAGAACACTGCAGGAGATGGATGAACAATTAAGTGTAATAGCTGTTAAGAGTGGTGAGGAGGCATTAAAAGAACTTGAAAATAGGCATATTGATATTGTTATAACTGATGTAAAATTGCCTGTTATGGATGGTGTGAAGCTTGCAGAGATTATTAAATCTAAATGGCCCAATGTCTCAATCATAATGATGACAGCGTATGGAACAGACGAAACCGTAAAATTAGCCTTTCATACTGGTGCATTATTTTATATAGAAAAACCGTTCAAGATTGAAAGCCTTAATAACATGATAAGGATTGCGGGGTTAAGAGCAAAGAGGTAATAATTAAATAAATGGGTTTTTTTTATTCGCTATGGGTTACCCATACGGATCATTAAATTTTTCCCTTGTAATAATAGGCTATCCAGAAATATACCAGACTACATTACTACTTAATGTGGAGTTGTAGGCTGTCTGACAATGTTATTCTAACCCGCAGCCGAAGAATCTACACCACCCTGTCATTCTGAGCCCACGGCGAAGAATCTACTTCATACGTGTCATTTTGAGCAACGACGAAGAAGCTACACCACCTTTGTCATTCTTGAGCGAAGCGAAGAATCTACTTCCGTGAGATTCTTCAAGTCGCTCTAGCTCCTTCAGAATGACACCTCACAAATTCCCCTTTGGCAAAAGGGGTGGATGCGAAGCAGACGGGGTATTCTAACTCCCCTAACCCCTCTTTAAGTAAAGAGGGGAATTTGGCATCAGCGTCATCCCTCTTTAACAAAGAAGAACAGAGGGAGTTTCATATAATTCCCCTTTAGCAAAAGGGGTGGACTGCCAAAGGCAGGATCGGGTATTTGCAATTCCTCTTTAATAAAGGGGTGGATGCGAAGCAGACGGGGTATTCAATTCTGTCATTGTGAGTTGGTCAGCGAAGCAATTCCTATGTATGCTGATAGATTACTTCGTCGCTTCCAGTCGCAATGACACCAGTGTACCTGTTATTGCACCGTCAAAGGCAGGCACACAGCGAAGCTGGGCCGGACAATCTCTTTCTAAGTGAAACGAATGTGTTCAGAATAACAAACTTTTCTTTCCACACGGGTATAAGTATTATATAGGCATTTGTCAATCCTATCCTTTACAATGTCAAATAAAAAAAGAGGACCACGCCTCCTTTACTTTTAACCGAAAATGTAATAAGGATTTTTTATTGCCTTGTTAATTTTAGTTGATTTGTATTTGTATATACTTCCTGACAACCTGCCATACACCATGAGTCATCCCATGTTCCCTGCATAAGATCTGTAGTAAAGGTAAAGATACCCTTTTGAATATGGCTGCTGTCATAAACTACCAATGTTGTACCTGTAATAACACCAGTATAAAAGTTTGGTGATACATCCGGTACATATCCTGTACCGAAGCAGGATTTTATGATTGTGAAATTAGAGCTTGTAAAATCCTGTTCTATATTGACCTGAGTATCAGTGCCGGACACAGCAGATATAATGAATGTAACCATGCGATCCTCTGAAGCAACAAGCTCAAGAGTCCCATCTAATGTACAAAAGTCTGTTTTTATGTAGAATGTTGTAGGAAAGGTAGTTTTCCATGTACCTACTATATTCCTCGCCGGTGTAAGACTGCTACTGCTATTACCGCTTCCACCACAACCATAATTTGTTAAAAACATGGCTAATATTATGCTGGAAAGCAATAAAATTTTCTCCAACTCACTTAATAAAAAGCTATTTGTTTGTGTTGTTTTACTTAACATATTTTTCTCCCTTCATTACCATTTCCATCCAACATTTCTACCACAAATCGTTCCTGATGTTGTGCCGCTTGTACCATCTGCAGTGTAAATAGTTTCTGCATAGGCACATTGTTCATTAATAACTGCTGTTGTGTACTGTGGATTGGTATCAGTACCTACTATTGTAAGATAACCTATAGAGCGAAACGATAAGTCTTCATACCCTTTGTTCGTGGTACCGCCAAATGAACCTGTCTCCTCAATGGTACCGGTTACGGTAAGCGCGATGGTGTTACTTCCAATTTTGCTGTCGCTGCAATTTGACATCGTGTAATATAGATCAACACTATTAATACCGTTCGAAGAAGATACGGATGTCGTACCTGTTATGGTAACAGTTCCACCAAGAGGACAGCTCACGGACTGATAATTCTGACTACCCGATGGCTTCCCGGCAAGATGTTGATTATAAATGTCCATTATCAGCCACCCTATTCCCCAAACTGTATCCGAATCAATCTGTGTTTGTGAAAATGTTTTAGATGTTGAACTACTACCCCCACTACTTCCACTGCTCCCACATCCTGTCATTGTTATTACTATGAGTATGGTCAAAATTCCCAGCACCACACCATAGACCTTTTTAAATCTTTTATTCTGTGTCATAAAAAACCTCCTCGTTTTTACTTTTTATTTATTGCCTTTGAAAGGTAACAATGTATTGATTATCAAAAATATCGGTTACCACCATGTAAAGCCTGCTAACATTTGACCAGACAACACTCTGGCATGGAAGGGTGAATTCAGTTGTTGAAGGTGGTATACTGTCTGATTGATAAAGCCAGCCAGATCCCTGTGGATAATTTGCGCATGGTGTACCACTTCCTTTTATCTGGATTAATACTCTGCCGATCAAAATTCGTGGATCAATACTTCCTGAGCCATCACCAAGGTTGTATGTCCATTTTATCTTATTGATTGTGCCATCGCTGTTTAGTATTATGGTTGGTGCTGCAACCACTATCTTTGAAGGTGCCGCAGATTGATCAGGCATACTGAAGTTTAGTGCTGTGTTACCATAGGTAATTGTATATTGCCCTGCGGCCGGGATTGATGGATTTTGTATATAGCTTGAAAAATAAACATGTTGAATGTTGTTCGTAATAGACTGGTCTGATGTTGAGTTTGAAAGCCCTGAGCCTGCAGGACCGGAGAAATAAACAGTACCCGGAGCATTATCCAGTGGTAAGCCTACAGCAAGTCTAAAGCCAGAGATACTTGCAGGTGTAATTAGCGTTGCAGCAATGTTTGCTCCAGTGCTGCTAATCGTCCCACCATTTATAAAGTATAAGATTTGCCACTTAAAGAACTTACCTTCAAGCAGGTCTATCTTACCATTGCCATCAACATCAGGATTTATTACTGTTGATGCAAACAAAGAATTGCTCTGCGCCAGTGCTGATTGTTCTGCCTGTGTTAAAGGGATCTCAGAACCAATAGGGTTATGACCTGGTTCCACGATTTTACCATTGGATGATAGGGCTTGCAGATCAATCGTTGCTGTGTCTGTTAGCCTGGTAAGAGGTAATGAATCTATACCATTACCCAGTGTTAGATAACCAAGAAAGTTATCATTTGCACCTGCGAAGATCATACCAACTGGTTGCCCTGTTGAAACATCTATTGAAAATGTGTTGTTTGTGACAGGTGCAATCTCATAGCTCCAATTATTTGAGAATACAATAACCTTCATTACCTGGGAAGGGTCTAATGCATAAGCGGATTTGGTTAAACGTGCAAAAAACCTTCTCATCCAATTGTTTTGAGCATTTGTACCACCTGTAAAACTACCCTTTATCGTTACCTTTGAGCCCGAACTCGAACTTGGGGTTGAGCTGTTACAGGACAAAGATACCAATGCCATTATACCTATAAAACCTATCACTACACCATAAATTATTTTGTTCAAAACCTTCATCTTTTTCCTCCTTTTATTTGTCTTTTTCCTTGTTGATACTGTCATCCGAATATTTTGGCAAAACTTCAGATAAACAAATAAACGGCATTAAGGATGTTTAACGCAAGGAAAATCAGGTATTATAATCCTGAACCGTCAAACACCTATGCCATGAAGTATTCAGGAGGATGAAAGACTGGTTTTGCAAACATGTTGCAATAAAAAGATATTATCTCAATACTGATCGTACAAATGCTTAATAGTATAAAGAAAAGAGCAATATTTAGTATTGCAGATAAGGATCCTTCGTTCGTGTTGTCTGAAATGCTTAAACTGTTTATAAGATAAGAATTGCTTGATTTTGAGTTATTTAAAAGCAAATAGGTATTACCATTATGATCATTGTTGGTACCATCACTGTAAGCATTTACAACAACATCTTGATCAACCATATCCAGATTAGTTGCAATGGGGTTTACAGGTAAAGCAACAAAAAGAAAAACTACACACTCCAATACGTGCAGTAACCACTTGCTATGATGTATATTCATACTTTTATGGTATGTTTAATTTGTAATTATGTCAAGAGAAATAAATTTCAAGGCGCTTTTATTGTTGGTTCTCAAGTGCTATAAGGACTGCCTTACTAAGTTCAACGCATTCTGTTAAAGAATCCTCTTTAATATTTTTTACAGTATCTTCTGGTGTGTGCCAGTGCCCTGGCAAACCTGTAGCATCAAGCCTTACAATACTTGTAGCCAGAATTCCTTTTCTACTGAATGGTGTGGCATCAGTATTACCAAACGGCAGTATTGCTTTTTTTACCTTTACATTGCCTTTTTGTGCTGCTGTGCACACAAAATTCACAAAATCTTTTGAATGTGTTGACCTAACCTCTAACTCTTTTTTTACAACCCTTAATACTCCATCCCCACCAACCATATCAAAATTGAGCACATAAGTTGGGATAGACTTTAGTTCATTTAGATGTCTTTTCACAAATGCCTGAGAACCCTTGGTATTTGGTTCTTCTGCACCAAAGGATATGCAAAAGACCTCTGTATTTAGTGGTTTGTTTTTAGCTAAATACTCTGCAAAACCAATGGCTGTTGCCACACCAGACAGGTTATCGTTTGCCCCTTCAACCGGTATGTCAGAAACCAATCCTTTTCTCATGATCTGAGAGGTAATTGCACCCAGGAAACCAAACAATACAGTCCATGCCCATATCTTTGTATGAATAATTGGATAAAAGAATCTCCCTTTTGCCATGGCATAAACAGATAAAGCTATCATACCCAGCATAGAAACTGTTGTGAAAAATTCAAGAACAGGGGTAAGCCAGACAAACTGCCTATGTAAAAGGGTCATGTTAAACGCTGAATCATGATGTCCTGAAACTATGAATCGCCTTTTAATCTCACCTTTTGGTTTTATAATACCTATAACATTTGCGGATTTTTTCCTGTCCATAAATCTATCTATAATCTCAATGTCAAACCATCTTGACATAAAAAATATGACGCCAAATCCAAGTCCAACAATAAAGGATATTACTGGTGAAATAAAAAATAGAACAAAGCTTGCAAGTACTGCATAGGTGATCACCTCTGTAAGTCTCTGAAGCACCCTTGGTGCCACTTCAAACTCTTCAACTTCAACCTTATCACACGATCTACTCATAAATCCTTTTATGAGTTCAATCGCCTTTTTATCAGACTCTGAACCGCTTATTCTTGGACCACACTCATTTACTATGTTCGTTATGTAATTTTTCAACATATTTATCTCCTTTATATCTTTGTCTTTGATACAGGTTAACATAATAATTGTGTTCTTTTAATGTTCTTGTAAAGACATGACTACCATCATTGTTTGCAACAAAGTAAAGATATTTGACATTAGCAGGGTATAGGGCAGCTATGATGGATTCACTACCAGGATTACATATCGGGCCTGGTGGTAGTCCATAGTTTGTGTATGTATTGTATGGATTTTTTTTTCTCAGGTCAGCCTTTGTTATAACGTCATTGGTTATATGTAATGCATAGATTACTGTTGGATCAGATTGCAATCTCATACCTAATTTTAACCTGTTATGAAAAACAGCTGATATAAGAAACCTTTCTGAAGGAACGGATGTTTCTTTTTCTATCATTGAAGCAAGGGTTACAACCTGAAGCATACTCATCCCCATTTCTTTTGCTCTCTGTTGAAGCTGTGGTGTATAGATCAATTTGAATTGATCAACCATCTTTTTAATAATCTCCTTTGGTGATAAGCCTTTGCTCAGCTTGTAAGTATCAGGATATAGAAAGCCTTCCAGAGTAGGAGCGGTTATGTCTAAACTTGCAACAAATGATTTGTCCCTTGTTAGTTCCATGAATTCATTGATATTGGTTAACAATCCTTTTTGATACAGGGTTTGAGCTATATCCTCATCCGTATAACCCTCTGGGATTGTTACCTCATGCAGAACAACCTCTCCTGACAGCAGTTTTTCAAGTATTATCATAGGCCGCATGGAACTGCTCAAAAGATACTCGCCATATTTTAAACTATGCGTTGCTCCCATTATGTAAGCGAGGAGCTTAAAATCTAACCTGTGTTTTATTATATGTTTTTCATAGAGGATATTCGAAATTTTTTTAAATGATGCCCCTGGTGGAATATTGATGGTTGTAAGCACCCCTGATGAATTTGCCGGTACAATAATAAAATGCACAAACTGAACCAGTAAAATTAGAAAAATTATCAAAGACAGAACAACTAAATACCATCTGAGCCTGTTAACCCGAAAAATGCAATAGGAAAGTTTACTCATTCGTTCAACCCCACGATCCACCTGAGATATAAAGACTTTTTGTTGTAAAGGAGGCTTAAGTCCTTTGTATGTTTATATACAATCGCATTCCGTTTCTTTTTTCCTAATATTTGAAGAGTACCTTTATTTGATGCAGGCTTTTCACTCATTACACAAACTTCCCTATTTCGCAAACGCATTTTTGGTGTTAAACATATTAGAGACTTTACTATATGTTTCATTTAAATCAAGCATTTTGATCGCAAATTATGTGAGGTTTAAATAATAATGACAAATAAAAAAATACATTATATCCATACATTAGAGCCTATGATATATAGAAGTATAACATTTAAACTGATAACTTATATCATTGTTTTACTCATAACAGTTCTTGGCATCGTTCTTTACTTTAATGCTGAGAATCAAAAAAAACAGTTGCTCAATGAGGTTATAATGGGCGCAACCCAGTTGAGTGATACCATTATTAAAAGCACTGAGTATGATATGTTACGTAATCAAAGGAGCAATGTGTACAGAATCATCAACTATATTGGCATGCAACAGGGTATAAATAGGGTGAGGATCTTTAACAAAGAAGGTTATATAATGGTATCCACTGATCCAAATGAGATAGGAAAGTTCGTTAACAAAAGTGAGGAGCAATGTTATGCATGCCATGCACTGGGTAAACCTTTAGAAAGGCTTACAATACCCAAGAGAACCCGTATATTTAAATTGACAAATGGTAATAAGGTTCTTGGCATGATTACACCGATATATAATGAGGCAGAGTGTTCTTCTGCCGCGTGTCATGCGCATCCTGCCAGCCAGAAAGTACTGGGTGTATTAGATATAAGTATGTCTCTTGAAACTATAGAGAAGGAGATTAAAACAATAGAGATACGCTCTATAATAATAGGTCTAATAACAATTTGTTTTCTCTCTATTCTTATGATTGTTATAATAAAAAATATTATAGGTAAACCAATCAATGAATTGATCTCCGGTACCAATCGCATAGCCAACGGTAACCTTGATGAACCTATAAATATAAAAACTAAAGACGAAATGGGCGAGCTCGCCAGCGCCTTTAACGATATGATGACAAAACTAAAAAATGCAAAGGATGAGCTGCTCAATCTTGTGGAAACCCTTGAAGATAAGGTTGAAGAAAGAACGCACGCCTTAAAAGCAGCGCAGGATAATCTAATAAGATCCGAAAAATTGGCATCAATAGGAAAGTTATCTGCAACAGTAGCACATGAGATCAATAATCCCATCACAGGTGTGCTTACATATATAAAATTGATGCTCAAAAAATTAAAACAGGGCGAGGTAGGAGAGGAAGATATAAAAAAGTATGTGAATTATCTTACAATCATGGAGAGGGAAACAGAGCGAACATCAAGCATAGTGAAAAACCTGCTGGATTTTTCCAGACAGAGGGAGCCTCATCTTAAACTTGTGAATATTAATACAATTTTAGATGAAACCATGATGCTTGTTCAAAATCAAATAAATCTACAGGGTATAAATGTTACAAAGTCTTTCTCCAATCTACCAGAAACACTCGGGGATGCAGATCAATTAAAACAGGCATTCATGAATATCATTATGAATGCATGTGAAGCGATGAAGGAGAATGAAAAAAGACTTACACTAAAAACCGATTATGATAGGGAAAGAAATGAAATTAAGATAAGCATTCAGGACACCGGTATAGGTATACCACAGGAGGACCTAAACAAGATTTTTGAACCTTTCTATACAACAAAAGAAAAGGGCACAGGACTTGGATTGGCTGTGGTTTATGGTATAATTACGAAACACGATGGCAGGATAGATGTTTCCAGTGCAAAAGGTGTTGGAACTACAATAACTCTAACAATACCTGTAAAGAAAAATACAAATAGCACAGCAAGTTGACCAATGACACATATATACATACAACCTTACAATGGTTGTGATAAAGACATAATAGATGAGATAGCTAAAAGGCTTATGGATAAAATAAAGATAGATGTGAAGATATTGCCATCAATAGGTGAGCCATATTATGCGTTTGATCCTGTGAGAAAGCAATACCATTCTACAAAGATATTAAGTTATATTGTTGGTAATCATAACAATTCAGCCATCAGAACAATAGGTATTATCGGCGTAGACCTATTCATACCAATACTGACCTATGTCTTTGGTGAGGCACAGTTAGATGGAAAGGCTGCGATTGTTTCAGGAGCCAGGCTTAAACAGGAATACTATGGATTAAAATCTAACAAACGGTTATATATTGAGAGATTATTTAAAGAGGTGATGCATGAACTTGGGCATACATTTGGATTGACGCATTGTGAACTTCCTCACTGTGTGATGCACCTTTCAAATACAGTAACAGATATAGATAAAAAAACATCAGACTTTTGTGGAAGTCATTATGAACAATTTATGAAAAAACTAAAAGAGGTGGAAAGGAAACATGGGGAATAAACCTTGTATAATGATAGTTGATGATGAAGAGATCGTGAGAACCTCTCTTTCAAGCTGGTTGCTTGAAGATGGGTATGATGTAATATCCCTCGAGAGTGGGAGGAAGGCACTTGAAGCTTTAAAAACCAGTAATTGCGACCTGATGCTCGTTGATCTGAAGATGCCTGAAATGGATGGGTTAGAATTGATGAAGGAAGTAAAAAAAATTATGCCAGAGCTACCGATCATAATAATGACTGCTTATGCCACAGTAGACACAGCTGTAAGGGCTATAAAAGAGGGGGCTTATGATTATCTGATGAAACCATTTGATCCAGAGGAGATGTCCATAACAATAAAGAAAATTATAAAACAGAAGATGCTCGAACAGGAAAATATATATCTAAAAAAAGAGCTTGCAAAGCAATTCCAGTTTCATCAGTTGTACAGTAAAAATAAAAAAATGCAGGAAATCTTTGAGCTTATCAAAACAGTTGCGAAAACAGATGTAACAGTATTGATTCATGGAGAAACAGGTACAGGAAAAGAACTCATAGCAAGGGCAATACACGCTGAAAGCTTGAGAAAAGATAAGCCATTCATACCTGTCTCCTGTGCTTCTCTAACAGAAACATTGCTTGAAAGTGAGCTGTTCGGGCATGAAAAAGGAGCCTTTACCGGTGCATCAACTATGAGAAAAGGTATGTTTGAAATGGCTGACAAGGGGACAATCTTTCTTGATGAAATAGGAGATATAAGCCCAAAGTTACAGATGGATCTATTACGTGTTCTTGAAACAAAAGAAATTGTAAGAATTGGCAGTTCCCTGCCTATATCTGTTGATGTCAGGATTATTGCAGCTACTAACAAGGATCTGCGAAAGGGAATAGAGAATGGTAGCTTCAGAGAGGACCTTTACTACAGGTTAAATGTTATAACTATTGAGATTCCTCCCTTACGAGAAAGACCTGAGGATATACCTTTGCTTGTAGAACATATAATTGAAAGGGTAAATATAGAAACCGGAAAATCTGTAAAGAAGATCAGTGAGGATGCAATGGCATTACTCATGCAGTATAAATGGCCCGGTAACATCAGAGAGTTAAAAAATGTTATAGAGCGAAGCGTTGTGCTTGCAAAGGACAATATCATAACAGTTAATGAGATCGGCCCATGTGTTGGCAGGGCTATAAGGGAAGCAGACGCACCAAAAGATCTAACACTTGAAAGCATTGAAAAACATCATATAGCAAAGGTTTTAAAAGATAATAATTGGAACATAACAACATCTGCCCAGATACTCGGTATAGATAGGACAACGCTTTACAATAAGATAAAAAAATATAATCTCCAGCAGGATAACAAGTAAAATTCATGGAAAATAAAACCAGTTTTTGGGATCATTTAGAGGAACTGAGAAAACGCATTATCATATCAATTGTATTCGTGGCTATTGGAGCTACTGCAGGATTTTATTTTGCAGAAGACCTTCTTGATCTAATTGAGTTCCCATTGCGTTCGAGGTTGCATCTTTCTATTCATTCTCCGTACATTTCCATGATAACCGTAGCCCATCCGATAAAACTTGTTTTCATAAAACCCATCGAAGCTATATGGACATACCTTAAGCTTGGCTTGATAGCAGGACTCGTAATAACATTACCCTTTGTACTTTATGAGTTATGGTTGTTTATAAAGCCAGGCTTATATCCAAATGAAAGAAAATATGTAAGGATATTTGTAATATCCGGAGGTTTATTCTTTCTGATAGGAGGGATATTCAGCTTCGTAATAGTTTTGCCATTTGCAATACACTTTCTGCTCAGTGTTGGCGGTGGTAATCTGTTGCCCATGATCAGTGTAGGTGAATATGTGGATTTCTGTCTTCAGCTCATACTATCATTTGGCTTAATATTTGAACTTCCATTTGCCATTCTTATCCTTGTGGCAATTGGCATAGTAACACCCAAAGCACTGGCAGAAAAAAGGCGTTATGCGATTGTTGGAGCATTCATACTTGGAGCAATATTGAGTCCGAGTCCTGATGTTTTTAACCAGACCCTTATAGCAGTGCCGTTGATCCTGTTATATGAGATTGGTATTCTCTTATCCCGCATTTTTGTAAGCAGGAGAAAAAAAGAAACAAACAAAACATAGTTTGTGTGATCAATAAAAGCTATGGTGGTCAAAACTAAAATCATTCTTGAGGATAAGGAATTAATCGTCCATTCTGAGCAACCTCGTAGTATACTGGAGATCATCACCCAGACAGGTATTGATATGGATGCACCCTGTGCAGGACTTGGAAGGTGTGGCAGATGTCAGGTTTACATTTGTGGAGAGCTTCCCCCAGATGAGGTTGAGAAGGCTATTCTATCTGAAACAGAAATAAACGCAGGGATCAGACTCGCATGCAGAAATCGCACCATACCGGATAATCTTGTAATCAGGGTAACAAAGGAACACAAAGAAGAAACTCAGACAATACAGAAGATAATGCCTGTTGATATCGGAGTGGTGATAGACCTTGGAACAACAACCATAGCTATAGCATTCATAAATTTATCCAATGCTACAATGATAACCATGCATAGCATACTGAATCCGCAAAGGGTATATGGGGCTGATGTAATCTCAAGAATTAAATCAGCCCTTGATCAGGAAGTTTTAAAGAATATGATGAGAATAACCATCAATGCCATTACAGCTGAAATTAAACGGATGCTATCAGATATAGGACTTGATACAGAGTATATCAAAAAAATATATATTGCCGGGAACACCACAATGGAACATATCATTTCTGGTATGGATGTATCATCATTAGCCAAAGCACCATACAGGCCTCTTTTCACAGGTTTTAGATCCCTTCCAGAGCTAAATGCAGCCCTTGGTTTAAATAATGTAGAAGCCAGACTTTTTCCTGTTGTTGGAGGTTTTGTAGGTGGAGATACGATAGCCTCAATACTGGCTTGCAACATGGATATGTCAGATGAAAACATTGCTTTATTTGACATAGGAACAAATGCAGAGATAGCAATTGGTAATAGATCCTTTATATTGACGAGCTCTGCACCTGCAGGTCCTGCATTTGAAGGTGGACAGATAAGATATGGCATGAGGGCTCAGGCAGGAGCAATAGAGGGTATAAGCATTATTGATGATGAGCTTAAACTCTATGTGAAATCCAATAAAGAGCCAGAAGGCATATGTGGCTCAGGGCTTATTAAAATAGTTGCAGAGCTTTTAAGAGCTGGTGTTATAACAACATCAGGGGAGCTAATCGAGCCTGAAAAGATATCCGGGAATCTTTCATTAAGGGTTGTTAAGAAAGAAAATGAGTATGCTTTTGTTCTGTACAGGTCTTTTAACAGGGAGATATATCTGTATCAATCTGATATCAGGGCACTGCAATTAGCAAAGGCGAGTATATCAGCAGGCTTTGAATTAACATCAAGACAGGCTAAAACAAGGGCTAAGAAACTTTATATTGCAGGAGCTTTTGGTAATTATCTGGATACCAATGATCTTGTATTAATAGGTATGATTCCCTTATACCTTAAGGATACCACCTATTTTATAGGTGATGCAGTGATATCTGGTTTAAAACGGTTTTTGATAAACGAGCCGAGAGTGGATATGGACAAACTTCTATCCATCACAAAACATTTTGAACTTGCAAACGATCCATCCTTTAACAATGTATTCCTGTCCATGTTAGAATTAACCCCAAAAATACAATGAAAAATCTCCTTATTACGTTTTTCGGGTTAAGTACCCTTTCTCAAAAGGGGACCATGTTATCTCCAATATGCTATAGACTTCTGCACTGACTTGTAAAATATATGTCAGGATGCTACTATAAAACAGATTCCTTTATTAACAAATGAGGGTAAATGATGCTTAAAGTTTTGCTTGTTAAAAGTTCTACTGAGCTTTCAAAACATATAGGCACTCCACCACCGCTTGGTATAATGTATATAGCTTCATATCTCAGAGATAAGACCAACCATTCTGTAAAAATATTTGATGCCAGATTGTATAAAGAATCCATCAGTCAATTGTATAAACTTATCCTGATGTACCAACCTGATATAATAGGTATTAGTGCTTTAACTGTGGAGGCTGATCATCTGCACACTGTTAGTTACATAGCAAAATCCGTGGATAATAATATTAAGGTTGTGGTAGGTGGTCCTTATATAACATCTTCGCCCTCTGCTATAAATGATAAGAATATAGATGTTGGCGTCATTGGTGAGGGAGAAATTACGTTTAAAGAGCTTCTGGACGCATACGAGCATGGGATAAGCCTTCACAATATCAGAGGTATAGTATTCAGGTCCTCCAATAACATAATTACAACGCCTTCAAGAACATACATAGAAAATCTTGATGACCTGCCATACCCGGCATGGGATCTTATAGAATTAAACGCCTACTTTAAACGTAGAGGAATGAGTACTGTTGGAATAAGAAGATATATGACACTCTTTACATCTCGCGGTTGTCCATTTCACTGTACATATTGTCACAACATAATGGGGAAAAGGTTTAGGGCAAGATCAATAGAAAACGTTCTTGAAGAGATAAGAATTCTAATGGAAAAATATAATATTAACGATTTTGAGATTATAGATGATATATCCAATTTTGATAGAGAAAGATTCAAACAGCTTATGAGAGCTATAATAGATAAAAAATGGGAGATTACCATTTCATTTCCAAACGGAGTAAGAACAGATATGCTTGATGAAGAGATTATCTATCTCATGAAAAAGGCAGGTGTATCAGAACTTTCTGTTGCTATAGAAACTGCATCCCCAAGGCTCCAGAAAATGGTCAGAAAAAATCTGCACCTTGAAAAAATAAGGTACATGATAGATGTTGCGGCTAAAAACGGGATTTTTGTGCGAGGGTTTTTTATGCTTGGATTTCCCACAGAAACTGAAGAAGAATTAAGGTCTACAATAAATTTTGCATGTAAATCTAAATTACATGAAGCAATCTTTTTTAAGGTTAATCCTTTTGGTGGAACAGAACTTTATGAACAAGCTCTTATATCCGGTAAGATTACTTCAAACAGCAACACAAATAGCTTTAACTACCATTCCACCTCTTTTAACCTCAGTGAAGTTCCTACAAAAAAATTCAATCGTCTCTATATGCTGGCTTATGTTAGATTTTACTCTAATATAAATAGAATAATAAGAATTTTGCAAACAAAAAAGTTATGGAATGACCTTCCACTACTGGTTATAAGGGTTTTTTCAATATCAATTGCGAGTATCTTTAAAAAGCATAACCAAATAGAGACAGTAGACATCAATATAACCAAGCTTCAGGAAAACGAAAAATTACACAATATTATCCCATACAATAAGGTGAAAAAATTTTTATGACGCCTTATTTAAGTTACCGGTTTTTCGTGCAATAACAAGTAACTTATAGAATGGATTAATAGGTATATGGATCGGCAGATTGGGTATGCGGTATAAATCAAGTTTTTTACTTATCCCCAGGTTAACAAGTATATGAGAGACAAAAGAGCGAAGTGATAATTTCTTGCTCACATATTTTGTATAGACTATTTCAAAACCTGTTTGTTTCAGGAGAGTAGTAATGGTTCTTTTTGAGAAAAATACAAGATGTTCCGGAACCCGCTGTATCTCCTCCCATTTGTTTTTAACAAGTTTTGCAGTAAATGTATCTATATCAGGCGTAATAATTACAAGTAGTCCATCAATTTTGAGTATCCTGTTTATCTCTACCAAAACCCTTTTGGGAGTATGTAAATGTTCTATCACATCAAACATTGTAATGATATTAAAGGTTTCAGGATCAAATATAAAATCCTCTATTTCGCCTCTCTGTACATCAAGCTTCAGTTTATCATTGCAGTATCTAACTGCATAAGATGAGATATCTATGCCTTTTACAGGATTAAAGCCCTTTTCCCTTGCCAGCTCAAGAAAAAATCCGGGTCCACACCCAACATCCAGTAATGGACCGGTGTTTGCATAATTTTTTATTAGTTTGATAATCCTGTTAAATTTATCTCTTATATTTTCTCTATCACCAATATAATCATCATATCCAATATACTTATCCTTATTCAGTAAGCACCATGCAGAATTATGAAAATAGGTTTCCTCATAAAGGTTTAGTAAGGTTTCTTTTTCTATATCATTATTTACAAATACAAGATTACAATCCTTACATTTAACAATATGATAGCCTTTTACATTATAAAGCCCCTTTAAATTATCACTACCACATAGCGGACATCTGTTTAACATTCTTACTATTTAATTGAGAAACAATAAAAGTGCAATATAAAGATTGCTGATCATGTAATAAGTCAAGGCATAATCAGGTGTTTTGTTGTTTTCTGAACACAACTAAATACATAATTGGTAAACTGACTAAACCTAAAAATGTTAGAAACGCACCAATAACAAAGCTTAACGGCATGTATTTTAAAACAACTGTGTGCAAACCATTTCCAATGTATATTCCATCAAATGCATAATCGGTTCTTATTATTTTAGCTTCTTTTCCATCTATATATGCGTACCAGCCAGGAAAATAAGCATCTGTTATTACCAATAAACCAGGCTCTGAAGTATAAACATTTAACTTCATATAACCTGGTTTGTACGCAGTAAATTCAATATTATTATGAACATTGTTTTTATTTAAATTTTTAATGTATAAACCAGATGCTTCATCTCTTGAGATTATAGCAATCTCGCTTAGATTAGATATATACTTCTTCATAAGCTCTATATATTCATTTTCTGTACTGGCTATTTTGTAATTATAAACCATGAATGCTCTGTTCAGAGCAAAAAGGTTTCTATATAATGTGAAACCATTATCAGAGATGATCTGCTTCATATAAGGCAAGGCAGTGTCTTTTGAGTTTAGAACTATGTATTTGACATTTACAAGATTTAGAAATGCCATTTCAGGCATAATTTTGAATAGTATTTCGTACCATTTGATCCCAAGAATGTCATAATTACGCAGATCTTCAATTCCATAATAGGTTGTTATGTCAGCAGGCCATGCAGGGGCTTCATCTTTTGTAAAGGTTAAAGGGAATACCCTGAATGGCTCAGGCTGGTTTTTGAGAAACCTTATAATCTTGTTTTCAGGATACATGTAAGCTGGTTTTATCGCAGGTTCAAAATGGATCATTGGAATTGCTGTTTGCACAAATACCATGCTCCCGAGTAAAAAATAGATGTATCTTTTATTCTTAAACTTAATGAGGATGTCAGTGATGAACAAAAAAAATACAGTGATAAATATATCCACACCGGTGAAAAAATAAAACTGTTTAAGAATAAAGAGTTCTACACTTTTATTTATTGATGAATAAAGTATCAGCAGCGCGAATAAGATTATCAATAGTAATACTGCTGTTATGTGTTTTACATTAAATTTAAGATTAAATAAGAATATCTGGTTCATAGCAATTGTGGAGATTATTATAATGAATACTGGTGCACATCCAAACATAAAACTGTTTGAACTTACCCTGAATAAAGGCAATCGTATTACAAGATAATGTAATAAAGGGACATCGAAAGCCACAATGATAATATAAACAAGTATGATTATAGATACACGTACATATTTATTCTTGTATAACTTCAAGATTCCTATAAGAAAGAAAAAAAACATTGTTATTCCAACATATCCCATAGCAACAGGTAGGGCTCCTCCAAATACATTCGTAATGCTGGTTGTCAAAAATATATTAAAAAAATCCGGAATTATACTCAATGAAAACAAAAAAAACGGGAGGTAGTAGTTGTTCGGAATATTGCTCCTTACCATGTACGTATAGCTGAAAAAGAGGTATTCAATAAAAGGGATTAACTGGACGCCTGTAATAAGTACAGCTATTAAAATAAAAATGCCAAGTTTTAAAGATATTGTTGCTGAAGTCTTATTTAAACCGTATTCTTTTATTAATCTATACATAAAATAAATTATAATGATTGAACTTTCATAGAATAACATCTCAGGATGCCCACCAAATACTGCTATACTCATTCCAAGACACGCGATAATATATCCATTAATTTTTTCCGGGCTTTTCAATATAAGCTCTGTTGCCAATAAGCCAAGTGGAATATAGAATGCAAGATTAGTGTGTGGCCAATATAAAAAACCTGTGTTAAATCCTGAATACATAAATGCTATTGAAGATATTATTGCTATACGATAGTCTATTGCTATTTCACGAAGGTAGAGATATAGAAAAATACCTGCCAAGTATAACTTTAACATATATAAAAGCAGTAATCCCCATTTTAATCCTGATATGTAAACAAATAGGTTTAAAGGGTAAAAAAATGCAGATTGCATGTTTGCGATGTGTGGAGCACCGCAGGCTTGATATGGATTCCATAATGGTAGACTCCCTTGTCTGATTTGTTGCATATTAAAATTTAACCAGGGAATAAATCCAACCATAACATCATACATGAACCTATTCTGTGGCTCGTTTGATAAACCATTAACTTTAAAGAAGGGGTAATCCTGAAGTGTATCCGCGGGTACAGGCAATCTATTGGAGAATAGCGGACGATAGAAAAATATTATCAAAGATAGCAAAATAAAAACATTTGCAATCCACCATGATCTCTTCATTGCTGTAAAAAAGCTACTATTTACAACTGAACGAATTGTCCATTCTGCACCTGCCAGATTACGTATGGACTATGGACCACATCGCCCTTACTATCAAACTCTATTGTGCCCAGAGCAGTGTTGAAACTGTGAGAATGAAGATATTTTATAATTACAGCAGGATCAAGGGAATTGGAGTCCTTTATTGCCGAAAGAAGTATGTTGGTAGCCACGTAAGCATATATAGAATAAGGACCTGGTTCGCCATAGGCTTTCTTATAACTATCAATGAATTGCCTTGCAGATGCTACCCTGTTTATATCAGGCCCAAATGTTGCGTACACTCCATTTGCATCACTACCGGCTATCTTTATAAATTCAGGCCCCATTATTCCGTCTCCTCCCATAAAAATAGCCTTTATCCCGAGCTGGCGAGCCTGTTTAACAAGCAAGCCACCTTCTGGATAAACACCACCAAAATAGATTAGATCTGGTTTTTCTGCCTTAATATTTGTTAAAACAGCATGGAAATCTTTATCTCCCTGAATGATGGATCCATAGTAAACAACCTTACAGTTGTTGCTCAGCCATTTTTTGAATTCATCCGCAAGTCCTTCACCGTACGTGGTTCTATCCTGAACGATCGCTATCCTTGATAGTTTCAGGGTATTGCATACAAAATTAGCAGCTATCTTTGCCTGTTGATCATCCCTACCGCACACACGGAATACATTGTCAAACCCCTGTTCTGTGAGCTGTGGATTTGTAGAACCGTGCGAGATCATGGGTATTCCAGCTCTGTGATAGACTGCTGAAGCAGGAATTGAGCAGTTACTGTTAAAATGTCCTATAACTCCAACAACTCCATCTGTTACCAACCTGTTTGCTACTGCTACTGCCTGTCTTGGATCGTGTTGATCATCCTCAACAATCAGTTCTATCTTTTTTCCAAGAACCCCTCCTTTTTTATTCCATTCTTCTATTGCAAGTTCTACACCACGTCTTTCATCCCTGCCAAAAATGGATTGATCGCCTGTCATGGGCCCAGCCACACCAATTCTTATTACATTTGATTTATGTGTGCATGACAACAAAAAACTTAAAACCAGAACCATCACAATATATTTTTTAGACATAACACTACCTCCAGAATTGATCTTTTAGTGCAACTGCAGGTATAGTCAAGTAAGCTTAAGAGTATATCAAAACTTCATCATAATGTTTGTTGTATTGTTGTAAGCCTTCTTGACAATACATACAGATAAGATAATGTGAAGAACATGAGTAGTGGCTCTATCATATCCGAGCTCATGCTGCTTGGATTTTTAATTTTTATAAATGCCTTTTTTGCTGCTGCTGAGATAGCTATCATTACTGTAAGGGCTAAAGGCTTAAAAAAAGAAAAAGGTAAAGAACAACTGTGGAATCATGTAACAGCATTACTTGATGATACAAGAAGCCTTTTTTCAACCATTCAGATAATGGTTACAGTGGTAGGTTTTCTCTCTTCAGCTATAGCAGCGGAATGGTATGCTGACCCGCTTTCAAACTATCTTTTTGCTCACATTGGTTTTTTCAGCCTTCATCACTGGCAGATGATATCGATATTTGCTGTAACTATGTTAATCTCGTATGTTTTTCTTGTCCTTGGTGAGCTGTTTCCAAAAGCAATAGCTGTAGAATATCCTGAAAGGATAGCAACCATCACTGCACCTGTTATAAATTTTATACTTAAGTCGCTCTATCCACTTGTTAAACTCCTTACACTTTCTGTTCAGACTGTTGGTAAATTGTTTGGCTTGAAATTAAAAGGAGGGCTTTCTGTTATTACAGAGGATGAGATAAGGGCTATTATAGATCAGGGGACAAAAGAAGGGGTTGTAGAACCGGATGAGAGAAAACTTATATATTCGGTACTTGAGTTCAGTAATACAATGATAAAGGAAATAATGACACCGCGTGTTGATACTGTGGCTATAGAAAAGGGGGTTTCTCTGGATGAGGCATTAAATAAGATGATAGAGTCTGGTTACTCAAGAATGCCTGTTTACGAGCATGATATGGATCATGTAGTTGGTATAGTACATATAAAGGATATAATAGATGCTAAGAGTAAAGGTAAACAATTATCAACAATAATGCGAACCGCTCATTTTATACCAGATACCATGAGACTGGATGATGCTATAAAGGAATTCAGAAAAAAGGATATCCAGATGGCGATCGTTACTGATGAGTATGGAGGTGTGTCCGGTATAGTAACAATGGAAGATATACTGGAAGAGATCGTTGGTGAGATACGTGATGAGTATGATCAGCAGGAAGAGGAGCCTATTCAGAAAACCCAGGATGGTATTATAGTTCTTGGGAATGTAAAAATATCAGATATAAACGACACACTCGGTGTAAACCTTGATGATTCAAAGGTAAGCACAATCGGAGGGTTTGTAACTGGCGCTTTAGGACATTATCCGTCTGTTGGAGAGATTTACGAAGATGAACTGGTTAAGATCTATGTTCTTAAAACAAAAGGTAGACGGCTTGAGAAGTTAAAGATCATCAGAAAGGTTGAGGCTAAATCTGAAACTTAATATGTGTGGAGGAGGAGCGTATGTATGATTTTATTATAGTTGGTGGGGGAATAGCAGGGCTTGAGCTTGGAGCAATGCTAAGTTATGATGGTTACAAAGTATTAATTCTCGAACGAGCCGAACATATTGGTGGAAGGGCATTTATTCATTCAAAGGATGGCTTTGAACTTGACAATGGAATTCATCTTGTAAGGTTTGGAAGGAAAAGCGCTATTGCCAATGTGCTCAGGCACATCCACAGAGATATTGTTTTTAGATCATTGGGAAAGTCATACTTTATAGATAATAACAATACATTTATCCTGTTCCCGACAGGTCCATCAGGCTTCTTAAAAAGTAAATTGTTTACCTTCTCAGAAAGATTAAAGGCATTAAAGATCATGATTGGGATAAAGGGGGATAAAGCTGAGAAATTCAGCAGGTATACAGTAGAGGAATGGATGCATATTTCAGGTGTGACAGGTGGGCTAAGAGATTACTTTAACCTTGTGTGCGCTTCCATGCTTGTATGTCCTTTACCATCCATAGCCTCTGCTATGGCTTTAATAGAAAACATTAATATGGTTCTTAAAACCGGTATATCCGTAGAGTATCCATCCCATGGCTGGCAGAGGGATATTATCCTGCCTCTGGTTGAGACTGTGAAGAAGAATGGTGAGATCAAAACAGGCACAATGGTTGATTCTGTAGTCCTTGAACATGGGAAGGCTACAGGTGTAAAGGTAAAAGGAGAGTTCATTCCTGCTAACAATGTGATCATTGATGTACCATCTCAGGATATAGGACAATTACTCGATATTAACAGCATACCGGATGAAAGGATTAAAACTGCTGTAAAGCTTGTACCTACATCCGGTATTTCTATAGACTATGCAATAGATGGTCATATAAGCGATATGGACGGACTTTTATATTTTGCAGATCCTGTTAGTTTCGGTTGCTTTATATCCAATCTATCCCGGGATGTAGTACCATCAGGAAAATCGCTTTTAACGTGGTTCTGTCCAATAAACAACGAGGATATGAAACAGCCCAATAAGGTAAAGGGTTATGAACAACGCCTTCAGGAAAGGATCGAAAGGCTCTTCCCCATGTTAAAAGAGAAAACACTTTTTAAACGTATACTGCATTTTGATAGGGTGGATGGTGTTGAACTTAACATTAATCAACTGAGAGAAAAACGTATAGATTATAGTGTGAAGGGCATAGATAACCTTTATTTTGTTGGTGATACAACAGCAGCCCCTGGAGCAGGGGGAGATATAGCACACGAATCAAGTCTGGGCTGTTATGAAAGAATAAAAAGTAAACTCAATTAAGTGTTGGTTAAAGATAAGATGGGCTATGCTATAAAACTCGTGGTAAGTGATTTGCATCTTGGGACTGGAAGATTTACCTCAGAAGGTATTAGAAATCCTTATGAAGATTTTTTCTTTGATGAGAGCTTTGATGAGTTTCTCTCGTACTACACAACAGGCAAATACTCAAACTATGATGTTGAACTTATAATAAATGGTGATTTCCTTAATCTTCTACAGGCTGATATTTTAAAAGATGGTGTTACAATTACAGAATTTGATTGTACGGTAATGCTTCAGAGGATTGTAAAAGGGCATCCCGTATTCTTCGATGCATTAAAACGATTCATGTTTTCTTTAAATCATCACATAAGCATACTTGTTGGAAACCACGATCAGGGGTTGCTCTTTAACAGGGTAGAATTGCTCTTGAAAAGTTTTATCTCACCACGCATAGAGGTTTATCATCGTTCAATGTCGTTTGATGGAATTTATATAGAGCATGGTAACAATTATGACATTTTGAATAGCTTTTCGCCAATGGATGCTATAATAAAATCTTATGAAGCAGGTGATACAATACTTAACATACCATGGGGTAGTTACTTTGTGCTGACATTCATTTACCCAAGGAAAAAACGTATGCCTTATCTGGACAGAATAAAACCTTTAAGAAGTTATATAAGATGGGGGCTTTTGTTTGATACGAGAAAAACACTTTTAACATTGTTGCAAATGGTATGGTTCTATCTTAAAAATAGGTTTCATCCTGATCCTCAAAGGCGTAAAAAATTTCACATTACACTTGAGCATGTAACAGAATCATTAAAATTGGGATCCATTGTTGAGATCGCAAGATCAATATTAAAGCATACAAGATACAGGGTTGTTATATTTGGTCATACACACAGGGCGATGCATATAGAGTTTCATGGTAAACAATATTTTAATACAGGTACATGGACGGATATTGTTGATATGGGTATTGAGAACCCTGGAAGGCATTCAAAGCTTACCTATGTATTGATCGATTACGAGGTGAGCCCACCAAGGGTGAGTTTGAGAGAATGGCACGGACATTATAGAATAGAAAACGAGATACGTGGATGGGCATAAATTTCAGGAGCAAAAATGAGCGATCATTCAAACACCTATAAGGTTACTGAAAATAAAACATATACCCTTCCGTCTACAATAAATCTGCTTGGTCATTTGTTGGGGGACGTTTTGAAGGAACAGAAAGGAGAAGGATTTTTTAAATTAGAAGAATATATAAGAACAAGTATCAAAGCACTACGTAAACAGTACAGTAAAACACTTGAGGATGAAATAATAAACACACTCTCTGGATTATCAACAGAGCAGATGGCAGACCTGATCAGAGCATTTGCCATATATTTCCAGCTTGTCAATATTGCAGAAGAGTATTTTGCCTATAGAGCAAAACAATCCTTTTCATCTTTTAATAAAGAGAATTTATCTGTAAAGGCTCTTATATCAGAGATAAAAAAGAAAGAAATTACAAACAGCTCTTTAAATCAATTCATGGGTGGTCTTTCAATTACACCTGTTATTACTGCCCATCCTTCGGAAACGAAAAGGCATACCATCATGTTAAAACATCGGAAGATATATGATTATATTGCAAACATGCTTGAATGTAGTGGAAGAGTGGAAGAGGAAGAATATAAGAAGCTTATAAAAAATGAGATAACAAAATTATGGCAGACAGATGAAATCAGGCATCGTGGTGTTCAGGTATCTGATGAGGTATTTAATGGTATGTTTTATTTCCAGCATACATTTTATCAGGTTATAGATAGACTTTATAAAATGATTGCGGAATCCTTAAACAAGAATTATCCTTCCATTCATCCACCATATAGCCTTATAAAATTTGGTTCATGGATAGGAGGGGATATGGATGGTAATCCATACGTAAACGCCCAAACTATTTTAAGTACAATGAACATGCATCATGATACTATTCTTGCCCTTTACATGGAAGATATAAACACACTATTTAGAAGCCTTTCAATGTCAGATAAAAGGGTCGGTGTGTCTGATGCATTACGCGTTTCTATTGAAAAGGATCTTAAAAGGTTTGATAGGCTGTATACGCTTATAGATTATGATAAGATCAGTCGGACTGAGTGTTATAGACAAAAACTATCTTTGATATATGCAAGATTACTGGCTTTAAAAGAAAACCAGAAAGGTGGGTACAAAAACGCAGAAGAGTTTATATCTGATTTACAGCTTATATATGATAGTCTCTGTGGACACAATGCCTGTGAAATTGCAAATGAGGAGGTTCTAAGCCTTATAATAAAGGCACATGTTTTTAAATTTCATCTTGCATCTTTAGATATAAGACAGCATCATGCTGTTCATGAGAAGGTTATGGATGAAATTTTAAGTACGAACTATTCTGGAAAAACTGAAAATGAAAAACAAAGATTTTTAATATATTACATAACAGGTGATCAACAAGTCTCAATAAAAAGACTATCTAAAACCACAAGGGACACAATTGAGGTTTTTAAAACTGTAGAGAAGGTTCATTCAACACTTGGTAAAGATGCTATAAAAACCTTCATTATAAGTATGGCTCATGGATTCAGTGATATTCTGGAGATTGCATTCCTATCAAAAATAACAGGCGTTTCCAGAGGCAAAGGTAATATCTTAAGTATTCCCTTTAAAATAGCCCCATTGTTTGAAACTATAAAGGATCTTGAGAACGCCTCGGATATAATGGAACAGGCATTCAGTAATAAACTGTACATGTCTATCTTAAAAGATAATGATATGCAACAGGAGATCATGCTGGGGTATTCAGATAGTAACAAAGATGGTGGTATACTGAAAGCTACATGGACGCTCTACAAAGCACAGAAAAGATTGATCTCAATTGCCAACAGGTATGGTGTAAGGGTTTTGTTCTTTCATGGCAGGGGTGGTAGCATTGGCAGAGGGGGCGGTCCAACGTATAATGCTATAAGAGCTCAGCCTGCTGGAACAATAAATGGTTATATAAAATTCACTGAGCAGGGCGAGGTTGTATCATACAAATATACCAACATTGATACTGCTATGTATAATCTTCAGTCCATAGTAGCTGGTATGTTATCTGCAAGATTTTTAATCTACAAAGAAGATAAAAGAGTTTATGAAGATAGCATGGAAGAAATAGCTGAGTATGGTTATGAATATTATCGCAAGAACATATATGACAATCCATTATTACCAGACTATTTCTTTTCAGCCACACCAATAAATGAGATATCAAAATTAAATATAAGCTCAAGACCTGCTTTCAGAATAAGAAAACAAACTATTGATTCTATAAGAGCTATTCCATGGTCATTCAGCTGGGCTCAAAATAGGCACAACATCCCTGCATGGTTTTCGTTTGGCAATGCTGTACAAACCTTTATCAATAAAAATAAAAATGGAATAAATCTGTTGAGACAGATGTATAAAAATTGGCAGTTTTTCCGTGTTTTGATCGATAACATAGAGATGGGAATGGCAAAGGCGGATATGCATATAGGGGCGTTGTATGCCGGTCTTGCCCACCATATAAAAGGTGCGGATGTATTCTTTGATATGATAAAAAAAGAATATACGTTAAGTAAAAAATTGTTGCTGGAAATAACAGAACAGAAATATCTCCTCGAACATCAACAAAATTTAAAACTCTCACTTGAACTTAGAGAACCATATATAGATGCCCCAACATATATACAGGCCATCCTGCTTAAAAGATTGAAGTCGCAGAGATTATCACAAGATGAAATAAATAAATTGACATACCCTGTTTTGCTAAGTATCAATGCCATATCAGCAGGCCTTAAGAATACAGGATGATGATTTAAAATTTTGCAAGGAGAAAAGAAATGAACTTTCTGACATCTGCTATATATTTTTTATTAATTCAGGTCCAGAGTGTAACCATGACAGTCTCACCATCTCAGCTCCATCCTGGCAGTCCGTTTTTGCTTAATATCTCAGGGCTTGTTAACGATACAGGCTATAAAGTCGTATTTGATAATCGCACTGTTCCTGTTATGGGTAATGGGAAGGCTCAAATATTACTTGGTATTGATCTCGAACATCGTGGAGGAACGGATCAGATAGCTTTATATGAACAGGGTAAAGCATCTCCTGTAACAGTAACAACCATTCAGGTGCATAAATATAATTATCCAAGCCAATACATTACCCTGCCAAAATACTATGTTGAACTTTCACCAGATGAATTAAAAAGAGCAGAAAAGGAACAAAAAGAACTGGATCAGATCTTTGCTAATAATACAACAAAGCCTATGTGGAATGGAGATTTCATATTGCCGGTTAATGGTATTATTACAACACCTTTTGGCGTTAAAAGGTTTTTAAATGGCGAGCCGAGAGCACCTCATACAGGTATTGATATAGCTGCAAAGTCAGGCACACCTGTTGTTGCTACAAACAATGGTATTGTATGTTTTATTGGTTCTTTGTTTTTTGGGGGCAACAGCATCATCATTGATCATGGGCAGGGTATATATTCCATGTATTTTCATCTTGAAAAATACGCAGTAAACAAAGGTGATTATGTGAAAAAAGGACAGGTTATAGGTTATGTAGGAGCAACAGGTCGTGTTACAGGTCCAAGTTTACATTTCGGTGTAAGGGTAGTTGATAATAAGATAGACCCTGAATTATTATTCTCCTTAACCCGAAAAATGCAATAGGAAAGTTTGCTCATTCGTTCGGGGTACCCATGCAGAGCATGGGTCGTGCGATCCAC